>PBAM01000007.1 GCA_002716285.1 Acidimicrobiaceae bacterium | reverse complement strand
TGTTCATCGACGAAATTCACAGACTTGCAAGAGCTGTAGAGGAAGTTCTGTACCCAGCCATGGAAGATTTTGAACTCGACATCATCCTAGGTAAAGGACCCGCAGCACGTTCAATCAGACTTGATTTGCCTCCGTTTACCCTGGTCGGAGCTACAACTCGCACCGGACTTATTACAGGGCCCCTGCGTGACAGATTTGGACTTACGGCAAGGTTGGACTATTACGAATCCGAAGAATTGCAATCCATTGTCCAGAGAACAGCTGGAATACTTGAAGTTGATATAGATGTTGATGGAGCAAATGAAATAGCTAAACGTTCAAGAGGCACCCCAAGAATTGCAAATCGACTACTGCGACAAGTGCGTGACTTCGCTCAAGTTGAGCGAGAAGGGAAAGTTGATGGAGACGTAGCACGTGACGGTCTTACATTTTTTGGAGTTGACGATCTTGGTCTAGATAAAGCCTCAAGAGCCATTTTGATTTCTTTATGTGAAAAATTTTCTGGCGGTCCAGTTGGTATAAAAACTTTAGCCATTAGCGTCAGTGAACCAGAAGACACTGTTGAGGATGTTTACGAACCGTTTTTAATCCAACAGGGCCTACTGATCAGAACTCCAAAAGGCAGGGTGGCAACTCCAGCCGCTTACAAACATTTAGGGTTAAGTGCCCCATCTGATAAAAAGCAGTCATTATTTGACAACTGACTAATAAATTAAAAACCTTCTAAAATAATGCTCAATGAAACTTAATGACTTTGACTACAACTTGCCTGATTCCGCAATAGCGCAAGAGCCATTGTCTGTCAGGACAGAATCACGTCTGTTAGTAGATATTGAAAATCAGATCCACCATTCGAGAATTTCTGATTTTCCTGAAATTGTAAAACCAGGCGACCTAATCGTAATGAACAATACAAGAGTTCTACCGGCACGGTTTTATACGAATAAAACTACTGGTGGAAAAGTAGAGATTCTTTTACTAGAAGAAAGCAAAGAGGCAGACCAATGGGAAGCACTGGTTAAACCTAGTCGAAAAATAGAACCTGGAATTATTTTCAAATTTGGTGAAGACTTCGAAATTGAAGTACAGGATGACCTTGGAGAAGGATTAAGGAAAGTCCGACTGGATGTAAAGGGAGAATTTATTCAGACACTTGAAAAATATGGAGAGATGCCTCTTCCTCCATACATAAAAACAAAACTAGAAGACAAAGACCGATATCAAACTGTGTACAGCAAAAGAGCCAAATCTGCTGCAGCGCCTACTGCTGGATTGCATATAACAAAAGAATTGCTTGAAAGGTGTGTTGAAAAAGGCGCAAAAATAGAATTTGTGGAACTTGTAGTCGGGTTAGACACATTCCGACCACTTAACACAGAAAACATTGAGGAACATAAAATGCATTCTGAATTTTACAGTGTGTCTGAAAATGTTATTAAAGCATGCGCAGAAGCCGAGCGAGTTATAGCCGTAGGTACGACAACAGTACGGGCTCTTGAAACAGCAGCACTAGGAGAATTAGAAGGGAGAACTGATATTTTCATAAAACGACCTTTCGATTTTAAAATTGTTGACCTTCTTTTAACTAATTTTCATCTACCAAAGTCAACTCTGCTTATAATGCTTGATGCGTTCCTAGGGGAAAGGTGGCGGTCTCTATATGAAGAGGCACTATATGAGAATTACAGATTCCTATCTTTTGGAGACGCAATGCTTGTACAAAGAGAATTTCTCGGAAACTAGNCTGATCACTAATGANAGCTGACTTTGATTTAGAAAATACGGATGGAGAAGCAAGAACAGGCACTGTGAGACTTGTAAATGGCTCCTTTAAAACACCCTGTTTCATGCCCGTAGGTACACGAGGGTCAGTTAGACATTTGTCTTCTGTGGATCTAAAAGACCTGGGGGCTCAGGTGGTTTTAGCAAANACGTATCACTTAATGCTCAGACCAGGTGCAGAAATAGTAAAAAATGCTGGAGGCATAGCGTCATTTGCAAACTGGACAGGCTTGACACTAACTGATTCAGGTGGGTACCAGATATTTTCACTTGACCCAAAAATAGACGAAGAGGGCGCGACATTTCGTTCTGTATATGACGGTTCCTTCCACAAACTGACACCAGAAAGTTCTGCCGAAATACAAGCTGACATCGGCGCAGACATTCAGATGGTTTTAGATATCTGTCCTGCTTTACCGGCACCGGANGAGACNATAAGAGATTCTGTAGAAATGACTGCAGCGTGGGCCGAGAGAGGNAGAAAAACTTTTATTGATCACCCTGACGCTTCCTCCCGTCAAAGCCAATTCGGCATAGTTCAAGGAGGAGTCAACCCTGAATTAAGAGCCGAGAGTGCAAAACGCACTTTGGAAATTGGTTTTGANGGTTANGCCATTGGAGGATTGAGCGTCGGTGAGGGTAGAGACGAAATGCTTGANTCAGTCTCAGTTGTAACTGATTTAGTNCCTAAAGATCAACCANGATATTTCATGGGTTTAGGCGACCCNGTCGGTTTAGTGAATGTAGTTGAAAGAGGAATAGACATGTTCGATTGTGTTTTNCCAACTCGNTTGGCTAGACACGGTACNGTTTTAACGTCAGGAGGCAGAATCAACATCGGTAATGCCCGTTTTGCNAAAGACGACGATCCGCTTGATCCTGGGTTTCCTCAAAGTCCNGGAAATCATTGGTCNAGAGCGTATNTNCGTCATCTGATGGCTACGAATGAACCTACTGGGGCACGTATTNTNACTTTACACAATCTTGCATGGCTTTTTAATTTCGTGGAATGTATGAGGACTTCTATAGATGAAAATGAATTTGATGACTTCCGAAAAGAAACTTTAGATATTTGGTCCTAAGTCAGTAAGTTCGAGCCTTAACATCCTCACTCGGCGTAAGCTATAAGTGTAAGTATCCCCTAAATNAGAGAGCCCAAATGNCTTTTTTGCCACTCATAGTAATCATGTTGTTGATGTACATGTTTCTTATACGACCACAACAAAAACGTGTTAAAGCACAACAAGCCTTGGTGAGCTCCTTAGCCGCAGGAGACGAAGTATTGCTCAACTCAGGTATCCATGGAGTGGTTAAAGAAGTTGAGGAAGAAAGCGGAGTCATTTGGCTTGAAGTAGCCCAAGATCTNGAGTTAAAAGTGCTTAGAAGCGCTGTTGAACGAAAATTTCAAACNGATATAGATGAGAGTTCCTCGGAGGATTAACCCCTGTAGGGACAACTAGAATGCGTCGACAATTAACTCTCCTCATAGGGATCCTTGCAGTAACTGTTGCTTCANTAGTGGGAACNGTCCTTTGGAAGAATGAACCTTTACTTGGCCTTGACCTNCAAGGNGGAGTGTCNGTTCGACTNATTGCGACTCAACCAGCAGANGACATCATGCTTGATCAGACTGTGGAAATAATACGTAATCGAGTCGATGGTTTAGGAGTAGCGGAACCGGAGATATCCCGTATTGAAGGGGGAGTAATGGTATCGCTGCCGGGTGTCAAGGATCAAGATAGGGCNCTTCAATTAGTCGGNACAACGGCTGAAATGCGATTCCGTCCAGTTTGCAACGTGTTTTCTTCTGTTGGAAATCAAGACACAGAAAGTAAAGGCAACAACTATGAGGCTGTTCCTCTGGCATCTTGTGCCAGAGCAATAAACGGAGAAATACAACCAGTTATCGGTATTGATGGATTAACCCCAAAGGAAGCAGACCAAGCAAACAATTTCGTGATTTTAAACTCCCAAGATGATCTTGGAGCGAGTTACCTTCTGGGTCCGAGCGTGTTAACAGGAGATGCGCTCAGTGATGCAGGAGCAGATTTCTACGATTATCAGTGGCAAATAAGTCTTGTCCTTAAAGACGGTCAGAATGGTATTGAAGCTTTCAACTCAGTTTCAGCACAATGTTATGTCGGGTCAGAGTCATGCCCAAAACTTCCAGGATTTACAAATGGCCGTCTAGCGATTGTCTTGGACGGAGAAATTATTACAGCTCCACAAATTAGAGCGCCTGAATTTGAAAGAGATTCAATTGTGATTTCAGGAGCCTACGAAAAAGAAGAAGCTGAAAATGTCGCACTCGCTTTGAGGTACGGTTCTCTTCCAGTTGAATTGGAAGCAGAAAACACTCAACTCGTTTCCGCAACGATAGGAGAAGATTCGCTCGATGCGGGAATCAAAGCTGGGATCATAGGAATGCTTCTTGTGGCCCTTTTCATGTTGTTCTATTACAGACTGCTTGGTTTAGTCGCTTTATCAAGTCTGTTAGTTTCAGGGGCTCTTTTGTGGGCAATTGTCGCCCATTTAGGTACTCAAGAAGGACTCGCCCTCACACTCGCTGGTATAACAGGAATAATTGTTGCAATAGGCGTCTCAGTTGATTCGAACATAGTTTATTTCGAACATCTAAAAGAAGATGTACTTGATGGAAGAACAGCCCGCTCATCAGTAGACCGAGCTTTCCCAATTGCTTTTTCTACGATAGTTAAAGCTGATATGGCTTCACTGATAGGCGCAATTTTGCTTTGGTGGCTCACAGTTGGAGCGGTCAAGGGCTTTGCTTTTTATCTAGGTTTGGCGACTTTACTTGACTTAGTAGCAACATATTTTTTTATGGGGCCAATTGTGAAAGTACTTGCCAAAACCGACTGGTTCGCAAATCATCCTAAAAGATTTGGTCTGCCAGCTATTGGAGCAATAAGCGAGTCAAGATCGAAGGTTAGTTCAACGCTGGTGGAGACAACATGAAAACTCTGAAGAGTCTTTACCAGGGGGAAAACCCTGTGAACTTTCCAAACTTATGGAAGCGGGCTTTCATCGCTTCAACCATTGTTTTGATCGTAGGAGTAGGTTCCTTCGCTATTCGTGGTCTTAATTTGGGACTTGACTTCGAGGGAGGAACTTCTTACGAAGTCCGTTCTTCAAGTGTGACAGTTTCTGAAACCAGAGAGATACTTTCAAGCGTTGGGGCAGCTGATTCGAGAGTGCAGAAAGTAGGTGATGATTTAATCAGAATCAGNTCTGACATAGATGACCCTCAAAAAGCTAATGAACTNAGAGAACTNNTAGAAAATCGCATAGGNGAAGTNGAGACATTTGAACAGGTTGGTCCAACNTGGGGNTCGGATGTAACAAATAAAGCTATAAAAGCANTGCTNGTATTTTTNGCNGTAGTAGCNGTGTATCTTACGATNCGTCTTGAATGGAAAATGGCGTTNGGAGCNTTAGTAGCAGTAATTCACGACATTGTCATCAGCGTTGGCGTGTACTCATTTTTCCAGTTTGAAATAACGCCCGCCACAGTAGTTGCCTTCCTCACAATCATGGGTTATTCCCTCTATGACACAATTGTTGTCTATGACAAGGTCAGAGAAATCACAGGAAGATTGGGGGCAACTGAAAAATATTCTTATACAGAGATGATGAATTTGGCGCTTAACAGGGTGGCAATGAGATCAATAAATACAAGTATTTCTTCAGCTTTACCAGTGCTTTCATTGCTTGTGATCGGTGCTTTCATAATGGGTGCAACTACTTTGCAGGAATTTAGTGTTGCATTATTGGTAGGAATACTGGTCGGTTCGTATTCTTCAATCTTTCTGGCGTCTTCACTAGTTTCGAGACTTAAGGAACGAGAAGAAAGATGGGTACAAGTAAGAAACAGGCTTGAACAAAAGGGAATCAAATATGAGACGGTTCGAAAAATTGACAGGCAAGAAGCATCTAAACCAGAGTTGAGGAAACAAGAACGCATCGAAGGGGTTCGAGGTCCGGCACGTGGACGGCCTGCTCCCATGCAGAACTCTGGAGCAATTCCCCCTAGACCTCGTAAGAAGCGCCGCTAAATGGTAGCGACACGTCGAGTTGCTCCATGGCGCCGTCGAGCTTCAGGAAAAAGTGATGAGACAGCAGCTTTAATTGACGCTTACCTAGAACGCCATCCGAAAGGGGATGTTGCGTTGATCGAACGTGCATATAAAACGGCTGTACTCGCACATGAAGGGCAGACACGCAAGTCTGGAGAGCCCTACGTTCATCATCCTCTAGCCGTAGCTACTATCGTTGCCCATCAAGGCCTTGATGATGTCACCATAGGAGCGGCTTTACTTCATGACTCGATAGAAGATACAGAGATAGATCTAAAAGACCTCGAAAGGGATTTTGGCACTGAAGTCGCCAGCATAGTTGATGGTGTCACAAAATTGGACAGAATCAATTTTGATTCCCGCGAAGATCAACAAGCGGCAAGTATGAGGAAAATGCTTGTAGCAGTAGCAAAAGATTTGAGAGTGTTAGTGATAAAACTTGCTGATCGTCTTCACAACATGCGAACCCTCGCAGCTTTGCCGGAATTCAAACAAGAAAGAACAGCCAAGGAAACTCTTGATATTTACGCACCGTTAGCCAATCGGTTAGGGATGCAAGACGTAAAAGTACAGTTGGAGGATCTTTCATTAGCGACACTTCATCCAAAGCGTTACAGCGAAATCGCACAAATGGTTCAGGACCGTGCCCCAGAAAGAGAAATGTATCTCACTCAACTAGTTGCAAATGTGAAAGAACGTTTCAGTGATATGGGAATCAGGGCGGATGTATCTGGAAGGCCTAAACACCTTTGGAGCATTTACGAAAAAATGATTGTTAAAGGAAGGCCATTTGAGGAAATATATGACCTTGTAGGAATTCGAGTGATACTCGAAAACGTAAGAGATTGCTACGCGGCTCTCGGAACAATTCACGCGACTTGGAAACCTGTGCAAGGTCGCTTCAAAGACTACATCGCAATGCCAAAATTTAATCTCTACCAGTCGTTACATACGACTGTTATTGGCCCACAAGCGAAACAAGCAGAATTTCAGATTAGGACCCGAGAAATGCATCAACGCGCTGAGTTCGGAATTGCCTCACATTGGGATTACAAAATCAAGAGCCCTTCAGATGAAATGGAATGGCTAGGTCGAATGGTTGAGTGGCAAGAAGAAACAGCTGATCCGAATGCCTTTATGGCAAATCTAAAGACAGACCTCGAACAGGATGAGGTATACATTTTTACACCTAACGGAGACGTCATTACACTTCCAATAGGGTCGACTCCAGTTGATTTCGCCTATTCAATACATACAGAAGTTGGTCACAGATGCGTAGGGGCAAAAGTAGAAGGTCGACTAGTGCCTCTTGATACTCGATTATCTTCCGGTCAAACCGTTGAAATAGTCTCATCTAAACAGAGTGAAGCTGCCCCCAGTAAAGACTGGCTTCAGTTCGTGGCATCACATCGCTCGGCAAGCAAAATAAGACAATGGTATTCGCAGGAACGACGAAGCGAGGCGATTGATACGGGACACGATGATCTTGTTAAAGAATTAAGGAGAGCCGATTTGCCAGTCAAAGAAACGTTAGATGGCGAGACACTCTTAACAGTAGCGAATGATCTTAACTACTCGGACCTTGATGCTCTGTTTGCTGCAATCGGCGAACATCATGTTTCAGCTCGTTCAGTCATAGGAAAAATTGAAAAAGAATTGGATGAATCTGACCCGGGTCGCTTCAAAGAGCAGGCAACAGTTTTTCAACCTCAAAGAGAACGAAGGGATTCTACAAAAGTAGGTGTCCACGTTGAAGGTTTCAGCGATCTAATGATTCGTTTATCAAGATGCTGCACGCCAGTGCCACCAGATGAAATTATTGGTTTTGTTACAAAAGGACGTGGTGTTTCTGTACATCGAAGCGACTGCGCAAACGCTTCATCTTTATCTTTCGACCAACCAGATCGACTGATTGAGGTTGAATGGGATGAACATCTAGAAGGGTATTTTGTGGCTTCTGTCGAGATAAAAGCTCTGGATCGCCCTGGATTGTTAAGAGATGTAGGTGACGTGATGTCAGAAAACCAGGTGAATGTAATAGGAGTTGAAACTTCAACAAATATCTCTGATCGAGTAGCACGTATGCGTTTTGATTTTGAAATAAGCGATCCAACACACCTTAATAGGCTTATGTATGTGATACGTGAAATCGATTCTGTGTATGACGTATACCGAATTGTTCCCGGGGGAGATGAACAACAAATTTTAAGTAGCAGTGACAACTAGGCCAACAATAGTAACCTCGTTCTTGTGAAGGAATCCGTTTACCGTGCCCCTAAAGGCACCAGAGATTTAGTTTGGCCAGATTCTGAACGAAGACGATCATTTATAGATTTGTTTGCAGTAATTGCTAGTAGCGCCGGTTATTCAGAAATAGTTCCACCAATGTTCGAACACATAGAGGTTTTCCAACGACTTGGTGATGGGACAGATGTTGTAAGAAAAGAAATGTACGACTTTGAAGACAAAGGTGGGAGAAATATAGCTTTAAGACCTGAACAAACAGCTTCGATCGTTCGATCCTACGCAGAGCATCGCCCACCTTTACCATGGAAGGTTTGGTACGCAGGGCCCAATTTTCGATATGAAAGGGCGCAAAAAGGTCGATTCAGACAGTTTGATCAAGTAGGCGTCGAAGCGTTAGGGACAGACGATCCATATTTGGATATAGAAGTTATAGCAATCGCTTGGAGATTTTATGAAGCTCTAGGTCTCAAGCAAGTGAACCTTTTATTGAATTCGGTCGGAACTACCCAAGACCGAACAAGGTATGTAGAAGCTTTAAGAGAATACTTAGAAAAACGAAAGGATGACCTCTCAAGTGAGGCGCAAGAGACCCTTGCTTCTAATCCGTTGAGGGTTTTAGATTCCAAACGTGCAGAAGATGTCGAAGTGATTTCTGAAGCTCCCAGTATTCTCGAACACCTGTCTGATGAAGCAAACAGCCATTTCGACAAGGTTCAGGAAGGTTTACAGAAATTGAAAATACCCTACTCGGTAACGCCAAATCTTGTTAGAGGTCTTGACTATTACGTCCAAACTACTTTTGAGTTCACAACCAAAAGTATTGATGCAGCGCAGGATGCAATTGGAGGCGGGGGGCGTTATGACGGTTTAGCCGCAGAAATGGGAGCTCCAGACACACCTGGAGTCGGTTTCGCTCTAGGTTTAGACAGGACCTTAATGGCTTGTGAAGCAGAAAAAACTTTCATAGGACCAGAACAGTTATTGCAAATCTATGTCGTAGATACAACTGGTGGAGAAAACTCACTAGTCATTACAGATCAGCTGAGACAAAAAGGTTTCAAGGTTGATAGATCTTTTGGAGATCGCTCAATGAAAGCCCAGATGAAAGCAGCGGATAAAAGTGGGGCAAAAATTGCATTAATCATCGGAGAGGATGAAGTGGAAAAGGGGGTTGTTACGATTCGAGACCTGAGAGGCGAAGAAGGTCAAGAAGAAATAGCCTCAGATTCAATTATTGCCAATCTCGAAAAGAGGCTCGGATGACAAACTATGAAACATCTATGCGATCACATAGATGCGGAGATCTTCGAGTTGATGATGTAGGAAAAGAAGTAATGCTATGTGGCTGGGTTGATCGGCGTAGAGAACACGGCGAACACCTTGCATTTATAGATTTGCGGGATCGAAGCGGAGTTATTCAAGTTGTGGTCCAAGGAGCTGCAGATTTGCGCTCAGAGTATGTTCTCCAAGTAACAGGAAAAGTCAGGGAAAGACCGTCTGAGACCGTAAATGATTCGTTGGATACGGGAGGTATAGAGGTTGAAGGTTCTGAAGTCATAGTTCTAGCAGAATCCGAACCTCCACCGTTTCCAATAGATGACAGAACGGATGTAGATGAAGTTTTAAGACTTAGACATCGCTACGTAGATCTGAGGAGAAGCAGACTTCAAAACAATTTACAATCACGCGCACTGGTAACGAGCTCTGTTCGAAAAGCAATGGAAGAACAAGGTTTTATGGAAGTTGAAACCCCGATGCTTGTAGCTAGCACCCCTGAGGGAGCTAGAGACTTTGTGGTTCCATCACGAAAAGACCCGGGTTCTTTTTACGCCCTTCCACAAAGCCCTCAGATCTTCAAACAACTCTGCATGCTTGGAGGTGTAGATAGGTACTACCAGATAGCTAGATGTCTTAGAGATGAAGACCTAAGAGCGGACAGACAGTATGAGTTCATGCAACTAGATATCGAAGCAAGTTTTGTGAATGGTGAAGATATAAGAAACATAGTTTCTTCGGCAGTTGCTGTGGCTACAGAGGCTGTCACCGGAGAAAAAATAACCACAATTCCATCGATTACATGGCAAGAGGCGATGGAACGCTTCGGTTCAGACAAACCAGACGTACGATTCGGTCTTGAACTGGTCGAACTCACAGATCTTTTCAAAAGTACCGAGTTTAGAGCTTTCCAAGCGCCTTGTGTAAAGGGAATACGTGTTCCAGGAGGAGCAGAATTTTCAAGAAGCAGATTAGACGAACTAACTGACAAATCTCAGAATTGGGGAGCTAAAGGCTTAGCTTGGATAAAAATAGAAAACTCTGAAATGGTTTCACCTATAGCCAAGTTTCTTTCAGAGGAAGAAAAATCCTCCCTTAAGGCTGAGATGTCTGGCGAAGAAGGCGATCTTTTGCTTCTCGTGGCTGACGAATGGTCTACTGTTTGCCACGTTCTAGGTCTAGTGAGATTAGAAATAGGAAGGCCACCAATCAATGAAGGCGGATTTCATTTCCTTTGGATCATAGATTTTCCTTTATTTGAAGGTACTGACGAAAACGGAAATCCATCTTCTTCACACCATCCATTTACGATGCCGCATAAAGACGATCTAGCTCTTTTGGAAGATGGCGAAACCGAAGGTATCCGTTCACTTGCTTACGACTTGGTTTTGAATGGATGGGAACTCGGATCCGGAAGTGTGAGGATACACAGGCAAGACATTCAGCAAAGAATCTTTACTGCACTTGGGATAGAACCGGACGAAGCGAGAAAACGATTTGGTTTCTTATTGGATGCATTTAAATTCGGAGCACCACCACACGCTGGTTTTGCCGTTGGACTAGATCGACTAACAGCGATTCTTGTAGGGGAAGAGAACATCCGTGAAGTTATAGCCTTCCCTAAGACTCAATCAGGTTCAGATCCGCTTACTAGTGCACCGTTGCCTATAGATGATCGACATCTGAAGGAACTCGGTTTGAAAGTTTTACCTCCATCGACATGAGATGCACTAGTTGATCTGTAGAACTCAACTAGGTTCTATTAGGTGACCGAAGATCTTTTTACACACGTAGCAAAAGAGCGTCTAAAAAATAGAGGGCCTTTAGCAGATCGCTTAAGGCCATTGCGGATAGATGATGTAGTCGGCCAGGAGCATCTGATTGGCAAAGATCAACCCCTCCGTCAGCTAATTGAAACAGACAAGCTTTCTTCTTTAATACTTTGGGGACCTCCAGGAACTGGTAAAACAACAATCGCGAGAGTTGTAGCACGAGTTACGCAACAAGACTTTCATGAGATGTCAGCTGTTTCTGCAAGTGTAAAAGATGTGAGAGAACTAGTAGCGGCTGCAGAAACACGTTTAGGCGAAGCAGAAGTAGGAACAATACTTTTTTTAGATGAAGTACATCGTTTTAACAAATCTCAACAGGACGCTTTGTTGCCTTCAGTTGAATCTGGCCTGATCGTGTTAATAGGTGCCACAACTGAGAATCCGTATTTCGAAGTGAATGCACCCTTGCTTTCACGGTCAACATTATTTCGACTTGAACCTTTAGATAGAGATGCGATCGTAAAACTGCTGACGAAAGGCACAGAAGAAGAAGGAGTGAAAGCTGATTCAGAAGCCTTGGATCTGTTAGTAGACCGGTCCGCCGGGGACGGTAGACAAGCTTTAACCAGTCTTGAAGTTGCTTCTGCGATAGCAGTTGGGCGAGGTGAAAGAAAAATAACATTAAAAGATGTGGAAGCGTCTTTGGGGGCTAAAGCTATCCGCTATGGCAGAGACGATCATTACGACATCATTAGCGCGTTCATAAAAAGTATCCGAGGATCTGATACTGATTCGGGTCTCTACTGGTTGGCTCGCATGTTGAAAGCAGGTGAAGATCCCAGATTCATAGCTCGTCGCTTAGTGATTCTCGCAAGTGAGGACATTGGCATGGCAGACCCAACCAGTTTACTCATCGCAGATGCCGCAGCACGTGCTGTGGAGTTCGTAGGTCTTCCTGAGGCTCAACTCAATTTAGCTCAAGCTGTAGTCCATTTAGCCACAGCTCCGAAATCTAATCGGGTAACACTTGCCTTGACTTCAGCGATGCAAGATGTTTCTTCACCAGGCGAGGGGCGTGTTCCCCCACATTTGAGAGATGCGCATTACAGTGGGGCATCAAGCATTGGACATGGAGAAGGTTATGAATACCCACATAATGATCCAAGAGGTTGGGTTGAGCAAAAATATAGACCTGAAGAGGTTGAATCGAATATTTACTACAAACCTTCGCCACATGGATTTGAAGAGCAGGTATTAGAAAGAATGACTGAACTAAAAGAAACTCGGAATGAGGAAGTTGTTCCAGAGGAGCGAAACTAATGCGGCGACGTTTATTTTGGTTGCTTCTGGGCTGGTCTTTAGGAGCTCTTGCTTCAAACTGGATGGAAAATCGTTTTCGTCGAACTGTAAATAAATATGCGCGAAACACTATTTCCAAACTTGGATTCCTACCAGATGAAATATTCAATAAAAGAACTGAAGTGTTTGAAAGGTTCCGAAAAAGATTCATTGGCCAAGAGTCAGATTTCATTACCAAAAGTAGGAAAAATTTTGCCTCGTCTATTAATGGACAGGAGAGCTATTTAAGACGACAGCACAGACCTGTAAGACCCCAAAGGCATAATTGAGCTTAGACCTACCTATTTGCTTCACTTCATAGCGCTAGGCTTGTTTTTATGGGAAAGTTGCCGGCAACAGCAAAAGCAATTCGTAACGAATTCACGGATTTCTTTTCTGCGCGCGACCACGAAATGGTTTCATCAGGAAGCTTGATACCCCACGACCAGACACTTCTCTTCACTGTGGCTGGGATGGTTCAGTTCAAACCTTATTTAATTGGTGAACAGCCAGCCCCATGGCCGCGAGCCGTGACTGTGCAAAAATGTGTCAGAGCTGGTGGAAAACACAACGATCTGGATGAAGTTGGAAGAACGAGCCGTCATTTAACTTTTTTCGAAATGATGGGAAACTTCAGTTTCGGAGACTATTTCAAATCCGATGCATGTTCTTTCGCGTGGGAATTTGTAACAAAAAATCTTGGTTTGGATGCTGAAAGACTTTGGGTAACAGTTCACGAAAGCGATGATGAAGCTGAGGAGATTTGGATAAACGAAGTAGGGGTTTCCCCTGACAAGATTCAACGTTTAGGAGAAGACAACTATTGGCGGATGGCTGAAACCGGTCCATGCGGACCTTGTTCGGAAATTTTCTGGGATAAAGGACCAGAATTCGGCGCTGATGGAGGACCATCACACGGAGGAGAAGAGCGGTTTGTTGAAATTTGGAACCTTGTATTTATGCAATTCGAACAACACCCAGATGGTTCTACGACACCATTACCCTCTCCGGGTATAGATACAGGTCTAGGTTTAGAAAGAATTCTGACAGTAATGCAAGGAGTCGATTCTGTTTGGGAAACGGACGAAATTTCAAAGATTATTGAAAAAATCGGTCAACTGGCAGGGGTTTCATATGGAGAGGAAGAAAGGTCCGATATCTCAATGAGAATTATTGCCGATCACGCTCGCTCTTCTACATTTTTGATAAGTGATGGAGTTTTCCCAAGCAACGAAGATAGGGGCTACGTGCTTAGACGAATTATTCGTCGATCTGTAAGACACGCATGGTTGCTAGGACTTGAAGACTCCGTGATGCCGTTACTAGCAGAATCAGTTGTGACAATTATGGGATCCGATTATCCCGAGCTTAAACAAAACATCGAGTTTATTCAGGAAGTTTTGACCCGGGAAGAAGACAGGTTCCGCGAAACTTTAAAATCTGGATTACTGATTCTCGATGAAGCAATATCAGACCTTGGGAAAGATAAAACACTTAGTGGTGAAGTTTCTTTCAAATTGCATGACACGTATGGATTCCCTCTCGAGTTAACTGAGGAAATTTGTGCAGAAAGATCTATTGAGGTCGACATTGAAGGATTTAAAGAATCAATGGCGAGTCAGCAAGATAGAGCTCGTTCGGCGCGTAAAGATGCAATAAACATCGATGAGACAGGCGAGTTAAGGAAAGTTCTTGATGAGAAAGGTCCAACTAATTTTGTCGGCTATGACAAAACTAGTGTTGATTCAACTGTCATATATTTTGATGACGATCTAATAGCACTTGACGTAACACCTTTTTATGCGGAGTCTGGCGGTCAGATAGGTGATACAGGAAGGATTTCCACGGCAACTGCCAAAATTGAAATTGTTGACACGACTCTCGCCTTAGATGCAATACATGTGCATCAATATGAATTGTTAGAAGGACATTTAGAACTAGGCCAGCAGGCGAATGCTGAAGTTGACAGTGATAGAAGATCGCGAATTCGACGCAACCATACGGCTACACACTTGATCCACTGGGCCTTAAGAGAGGTTTTGGGAGAACACGTAAAACAGCAAGGTTCATATGTGGGTTCAGATCGCTTACGTTTCGATTTCAGCCATTTCGAAGCGGTTACTGATGAGCAAATGTCTTCGGTGGAGAACCTTGTTAATTCTGAAATACTAAACAATTCTGAATGTCGTCATGAGGAAATGACACGTGAGGAAGCTGAAGAAAAAGGTGCGGTAGCTTTTTTTGGGGATAAGTACGGAGAGACCGTCCGAGTTCTACAGGCAGGACCAAATTCTCTTGAGTTTTGCGGAGGGACGCATGTTTCGGCATTGGGTGACATCGGATTAGTGAAAATCGTCTCTGAAGGCTCCATAGGTTCGAACATTCGACGATTGGAGGCAGTTACTGGCACATCCACTGTTGAAAATTTGAGAGAAGCTGAGAGTTTTCTTTCAACTGCCGCAGATCTTGTAGGGGTGCCACGTGAAGACTTATTAGACGGAATCCAAAGAAAAATGGATGAGCTTAAATCGCTGAAAAATGAAGTTCAAAATTTGAAACGTAAAGAAGCATTAGGAATGGTCAAAGAGCTTGCAGAAAATGTGGAAGATGGAATAGTTGTTTCAATCATAGAAAGTATAGATAAGGAAAGTTTGAGAGAATTGGCAGTTGCCGTAAGAGGTCAAGAAGAAGTTAAAGCTGTGATATTAGGAACTGCACCACCCGATGGAGGTGCAGCCCTAATAGCTGCCGTCGAGATCGACAGTGGTTTAAATGCGGGAACAATTTTGGCTGAAGCAGCTAAAACAATAGGTGGTGGAGGAAGGCCAAACGCTGAACTCACAATAGTTGGTGGTAAGAGTCCAGAAAATCTTGAAGAAGCATTAGAGCAAGCTAGAGCAGTTGCCCAAGCTGGTTGATTAGGTGAGAGCTTTAGGGATAGACCTGGGGGGCAAAAGAATCGGGGTCGCAGTAAGCGACAATGATGGGAAAGTGGCGACTCCTCTACAAGTTTTAACACGTTCAAAGAACACCAAAGAGGATCATAAAAAAATTAGTGAATTGGTGTCCGAATGGGAAGCAGAGTGTGTTGTGGTTGGAATGCCCTATTCACTAAATGGAGACAAAGGCCCAGCCGCCAAGGCGGTTGAGGAAGAAGTTGAAGAATTGGCTTCTGTCGTATCCGTTCCGGTGGATATACATGATGAACGTTTAACAACAGTAATAGCAGCCCAAGAGTTGTCCTTGCAGGGACTAGACAACAAGAGACAACGCGAAGTGATTGACCAGGTTGCAGCATCAGTGATTCTGCAATCATGGTTAGA
Source organism: Acidimicrobiaceae bacterium (assembly GCA_002716285.1). Classification (GTDB taxonomy): domain Bacteria; phylum Actinomycetota; class Acidimicrobiia; order Acidimicrobiales; family MedAcidi-G1; genus MedAcidi-G1. The sequence continues at coordinate 43,432 of PBAM01000007.1, read as the reverse complement.
CAAACGAACTTGAACGGAGACGGGTGACAGAGGAAACACCAATCGAAGAGCCTTATGAAAAAAGTTTTCTTCATGAAGAAGACAACAACTTCGAAGAGTTCGATCTAAGCGATGATGATTATGAAATAAAACCAGATGTTCGATGGGTGCGCTATAGGCCTCCTATGGGACCCATAGTTCGCTGGGGGTTAGTGGCACTGGTTGTGCTTGTGGTTTTAATCAGTGGATGGACAAGACTTGAAAATTGGATAGATGATCAGGTCGAACCCAACCAAATACCAGGAGTGGAAATTGAATTTTCGATAGAAGACGGTTGGACCACGAATGACGTAATAGCGACTTTAGGTGATTTGGAAATAATCGACAGTCCGACGATGTTTAGACAGTGGATGAGATGCCCTTCTGTGCTTAAAAGATTTTTGAATTGCAATCCAGGTGAGGATTATTCCTTTCAAGCAGGACGATACTTGCTGAGAGAGCATTCCAGTTTCCAAGACACAGTGGCAGAACTTCGGAAAGGTCCGATACCAGAAGAAGTCATACGGGTAACAGTTCCTGAGGGGTTGACTTTAGAGCAAATAACTAAGCGTTTGCTAGGAGCATTGCCTGCTTTTAATGAAGAAGAACTCCGGATTTCACTTTTGGATGATCGCCTAAAATGGGAGCACTACCCGTTGAATCTTTCATTTCTTCTAGCGGAAGGCTTATTATTCCCGGACACGTATCAGTTGGATGAAGCGACAGTGTCAGATGAAATGAGTCTTCTGTTGCGAATGCATCAACAATTTTTGAAAGTGATTGAAGAGGAAGAAATAGAGAAGAAAACACGAAACCTTGGCATCACTCCATATGAAGCTCTAATAATTGCATCATTGATTGAAGAAGAAGCGCAACTAGCTGAAGAGAGGCCAATGATAGCGAGAGTCATTTATAACCGACTACAAAGAGGGTGGAGGTTGGGTATCGACGCAACATCTCGTTACGCAGTCGGTAAAACTGCCGGACAGGAACTCAGTGCTGAAGATTTGGAATATGACTCCCCATGGAACACACGCGTATCGTTAGGACTACCACCGACAGCTATTTCAGCACCTGGTAGAGCTTCAATCCAAGCAGCTCTTAATCCAGTTAAAGGTGACTGGCTTTATTACGTCAGAACTGATCAAAATGGGGTTGCAGGTGCTCACACATTTGCTACAACTTCGGACGACTTTGAAAAAGCACGGAAAATATGCGTAAATAAAGATCTCGGGTGCGGTTAGATCTGCGATAATTTTATTATGAGGATTAGCGGGTCAACAACATTGGTGGGAGTGATTGGAAATCCAGTAAAACATTCTCTATCGCCTGTAATACTCAATGCTGCTTTTAGAGAAGCAAAAATAAATTGGGTGTATACAGCTTTTGAGACACCTGAAGAAAAACTTGCAGATGCCATCGGTGGAATTAGAGCCTTGGGTGTGGCGGGCCTTTCTGTAACCATGCCACACAAGGCCAGTGTCTGTTCACTCCTCGACGAAATTAGCGATACTGCAAAAACGTTGGAGGCAGTCAACTGCATCGTTAATGATGCAGGGAATTTAAAAGGACATAACACAGATGGAGATGGGTTCTTAGATGCAGTGAAACATGATACGGGACAGGATGTTGTCGGTAAAAAAGTTTTAGTAATTGGATCAGGAGGTTCAGCAAGATCAATAATTTACTCACTCGGCAAAGCAGGAGCAGGAGAAATAGCTGTCATTAATAGAACTAAAAAGAAAGCTCTTGATGCACTAGAACTAGCCGGTCCGGTTGGTAGATATGTAGAAGAAAACGAAATTTCTGAAGTGGTTTCTGAAGCTGACCTCGTTATTAATGCGACACCAATTGGTATGTCAGATACTGGGAACACTACAAATTTTCCGATAGAACCAAATTTATTCACCAAAGGTCAACTGGCTATAGATCTGATTTACCACCCCATATCAACTCCGTGGATGGAAGCACTTAGAGATCGAGAAGTAGAAGCCCATGGAGGTCTGTCAATGTTGATTTTTCAAGCTGCTAGAGCATTTAAACTCTGGACCGGCAAGGAAGCTCCTGTGGATGCTATGAGAAACGCAGCTTTAGATGAAATCGAAAAATAAGCACAATAAGAAACATTTAACTAATCGTTTCAGTCGAGCGTCACTAAATAGGTAATCTAAAGGGATGCCTAAAGAAAATTTACGTCACGTTACTTTGGTGGGTCACATGGGTTCAGGTAAATCCACGATCGGGTCACTACTTGGAAAGTTAATGAATTATGATCACGCCGACCTTGATGTGGTAATAGCAAATCAAGCAGGGCGAAGTATAGGTGTAATTTTTGCTGAAAAAGGGGAAAAGGTTTTTCGAGACCTTGAGGAACAGGCTCTCGAATCTAAACTTTCGGCTTCAGACTCTTTGGTTATCTCAACAGGTGGAGGGGTAGTAGAAAGGTCTTCAAATCGAAGGTTATTGCAGGAAAAGTCTTTTGTTATCTGGCTTCGTACTGATATAAAAACCTTGGTCAGACGCGTAAGTAGACGTTCCACAAGACCGCTTTTAAAAGGAAAAGACCCTTTAGAAATGCTTACGAAACTAGATGAAGAAAGAGCAGACCTTTACGCAGAAATAGCGGACTTGACTATAGACACCAACAACATGAAAGCTTCAAATGTTTCTGAGTTGTTGTTCGATAGTTTAAAGTCGCGCTTAGGTGTAGAAAATGAATGAAGTCAAAGTAGCGCTACCTAGTGGTATTGAGTACCCGGTCATTATTGGCAATGGTGCAATGGATAGATTGCCAAGTCTGATTCCTTCAGGAGCTCATCGCGCTGCAATTGTCACACAGGCAAAAATTGGAATATCTGTAGAACCTGAAATCGAACATAAGGTCTTTGAAATTGGTGACGGAGAGGAAGCCAAATCTTTAACAACAATTGGAGAACTTTGCAGCGCTTTTGCTTCTTGGGGTTTAACAAGAGCTGATGTAATCGTAGGAGTAGGAGGAGGTGTGGTTACCGATGTGGCAGGATTTGCAGCTGCCACATATCACAGAGGGGTCGCTGTTATTCACGTAGCTACAACTCTTTTAGCTCAGATTGATGCTGCCGTAGGTGGTAAAACAGGAGTCAATCTTCCGGAAGGAAAAAATTTAATGGGTTCCTTCTGGCAGCCGTCAGGTGTCATATGCGACCTTGGCACTTTAGACACTCTCCCTGAACGCGAATTGCGGTCAGGTCTGGGAGAGTTAGCTAAATACCATTTCCTGACTGGTGATCCACTTATTCAAATGGAACTTGAAGACAGAATTTCAAGGGCAGTTGAGATAAAAGCTGAGATAGTCGTGCAAGATGAAAAAGAGCAAGGTAAAAGAGCCTTACTCAACTATGGCCACACTTTAGGCCATGCCATTGAAAATATTGGCAATTATGAGATTAAACACGGAGAAGCAGTAGCCATAGGATTGATTTATGCCGCCGAACTTGCTCATACCTTGGAACGCATAGATCATGAAAGAGTTTTGGAGCATCGTCACATAGTGGAAAGCTATGGTCTCCCTAGCGTTTTACCTGCAACAATGGGTAGTGAGGATTTATTATTTGCGATGACGCGGGATAAAAAAGCAGTGGACGGCTTTACTTTCGTTCTAGATGGTCCAAATGGTTTAGAAGTAGTAAAAGATATAGAAGAGAGTCTTATAGAAGAAACTCTTAATAAAGTTCGATGATTTTGAAAAAGGAGTGGAGGAAAATATGAGCGAACCAATTTTATTGCTTCTATCTGGGCCAAATTTAAATCTTCTGGGAGAAAGAGAACCTGAAACGTACGGGAGCGAAACTTTAGAGGAGCATGTCGAAGCAGCTAAAAATAAAGCAGCTGAAATAGGATTTTTGCTTGAGCATTTTCAATCAAACCACGAAGGTGAACTTGTCGACTCGATCCACGCTGCCCGAAATAGATGTGCAGGAATAATTATAAATCCTGGAGCTTTCACCCATTATGCATGGTCCATACATGATGCTTTAGCCAGTTTTGACGGGCCCATCATCGAGCTACATATTTCTAATCCAGCATCAAGAGAACCATGGCGGCACACCTCTGTTGTGGCGCCAGTAAGCTCAGGGACTATTGCTGGTTTTGGGGCAAAGGGATATCAAATGGCAATTGATGCCATGGCAGGCATGATTAAAGAATGACAAACAATTTCAATTTGGATTTTGACATAAAAGGTCGACTTCTGAGACTTACTGAGAAATTTGAATCAGCAGGATGCGAAGCTTTATTGGTTACTTCACTTACTAATATCTACTACCTTTCAGGATTTACAGGTTCTGCCGGCTTGCTTTGGATTGATGCAGAGAAAGCTTTGCTTTTAGTTGATGGACGCTACGGAGATCAGGCAGTTGAAGAAGTAGAAAAATCAGGTGCTCAAATTGAAGTTGAAATGGTTGGTGCAAAGCAGTCTGAAAGACTTAAGACCGTTTCCAGAATGACTAAACGCGTTGGACTTGAAGCCCAGTCCGTCACTTGGGCGAGGATGAAGAGTTTGGAAAAGGTTTTTGAAAGTTCAGAATTGAGATTCACCGAAGGTCTTGTAGAAGATCTAAGGCAGATTAAAGACAAAGGTGAAATCACTCTGATGAAAACAGCAGCAGAAATAGCTGACAAGGCACTAGCTAATATTTGGCCGATGCTAGAAACCGGAGTAAGTGAAAAAGAAGTTTCTACCGCTTTAGACGAAATGATGGTAAAACAAGGAGCTGAAGGAACTGCTTTTGAAACAATTATCGCTGCAGGCCCTAATAGTGCACGCCCTCATGCAAGACCTGGTGACAGAATCCTGTCAGAAGGAGATCTTGTAGTTTGCGATATGGGAGCTCTTTATAAAAACTACAGGTCAGATATGACCCGCTCGACCCGTATTGGCGGCACCGGAACGGGTCAGCCAGCCGAAATGCTTGAGGTGGTTTTAGAAGCGCAAAAAGCAGGATTAGAAAAAGTAAAAGAAGGCGTGCCGAATGCAGATGTTGATTCTGCATGTAGGGAAGTACTGAAGGAAGCTGGTTTAGCGGAAGCTTTTACCCATGGGACAGGTCATGGAGTAGGACTTGATATTCATGAAGCCCCTACGCTTTCTGGGCTTACTACTGATACTCTTCGCGCAGGGCAAGTGGTGACAGTTGAACCTGGAGTCTATTTGCCTGATGTTGGTGGTGTCAGATGGGAAGACACTGTGATTGTCACTGAACAAGGTTGTGAGTTCTTAACTCACTCCCCAAAAATAATTTAATTAGTAAGAGAAAAGAAAATGCCTGTTATAACAACAAATGACCTAAAAAATGGAATGACGCTTGAGTTGGACAATGAGTTGTATCAAGTCGTTGAGTTCCAACATGTCAAACCCGGTAAAGGTCATGCTTTTGTGCGGACCACTTTAAGAGGTCTGCAGAATGGTGTAGTAGTCGATAGAACTTTTAGAGCTGGAGAAAAAGTGGAACGAGCAATTATCGATAAACGTTCCATGCAGTTGTTGTACAGAGATGGCAATGATTATGTTTTCATGGATTCTGAATCTTTTGACCAGATATCGATAGAGCCACAAACCCTTGGGGATTCGGTCAATTACTTATCAGAACAAAGCGAAGCACAGATGTTAATGTTTGGAAGCGAAATTGTGGGAGTCGAATTGCCGGCAGCGGTCGAACTGAAGATCGCTGAAACTGAACCTGGAGTTCAAGGTGACAGAGTTTCCGGAGCTAGAAAACCTGCGACACTTGAGACAGGACTGGTTGTTCAGGTGCCACTTTTCGTTGAACCAAATGAACAAGTAAAGATTGACACTAGAACCGGCGAATATTTAAGCCGTGTCTAATAATAACTACTGCCTGCTAGAGGTTTGAATAATGCCATCAGGTGTCAGTAGTGGTTTTGGATCTAGACGTGAAGACAGAGAAACAGCATTAGGAATTCTTTACGCGGCTGAAACTCAAGGAAGGGAAAATTTAGAAATTCTGAATGAACAGCCAGTGAAGTCAGAGAGTTATGTTTATGACTTAATCGAAGGAATAGCATCAAAACGAGAAGAAATAGATTCGCTGATTGAAAGCAATGCAGAAGAATGGCGTTTAGAGCGGATGCCAGTTGTGGATCGAGCTGTATTAAGAGTAGCGGTACTTGAATTAATCAATTTCCCTGAAACGTCAATAGCCACAATTATTAACGAAGCGGTGGAACTGGTCGGTGAGTATTCAACGGAGAATTCCAAGCGTTTTGTAAACGGGTTACTTTCTCAGATAGCAGATCAAGTCAGATCATAGGAATCTTTCTTTGAAACGTTTATAAGTGGGGACTCTTAAAATAAATTTCTTCTAAGCATGAATACGCAAACACCTAGCGTACGCGTATATGGTAGTGCTTGGCCGTCAAACGGGTCCTAGTGAGGCCCATACGGATCAAGGAGATATGGCCTATGGCCGACCGAGAAAGACGTATGACGCCCCCTTTCGGGGGCGTTTTTGTTGCAAGCGCTCGTGTAATGACACGAGACGACATGAGAAGAGCGATTCGACGCATGGCTCATGAAGTGATTGAAAGAAACCAAGGGTCAGAAGACATTCTCATAGTGGGCTTGCAGACAGGTGGAGTCAAAGTAGCAGAAAATCTTGTAAAAGCATTAGAAGAGATCGAAGGAAGAGAAATAGAATCTGGTTGCTTAGATGTTGCGTTGCATAGGGACGATATTGGTTTGAGACCGGTTGTTCCAGAAGCGGCCACAAATTTACCTGATCTTATAGATGGCAAAATAGTTGTGATAGCAGATGACGTTCTTTTCACAGGAAGAACAATTCGAGCTGCTCTTGACGCGATTTGTCATTTTGGTCGCCCTAGATCAATTCAACTTGCAGTGATGGTGGATAGAGGCCATCGAGAATTGCCTATACGACCGGACTACGTAGGCAAGAATTTACCTACAAGGATTGACGAACTAGTAGATGTGACCGAAGAAGGGGTGGACCTAGGAGTGATGCGAAAATGAGTTTAGACGTTGAAACTCCTCCAGGTTTGAGTAAGCATCTTCTAGGGATAGAAGGTACAACCAGAGAGCAACTGGAACTAATTCTTGAATTAACTGACCGGTTTGCGGAAATAGGGAAAAGACCTATTCCAAAAGTTCCGGCACTAAGAGGAAGAACAGTAGCTTCAGTGTTTTTTGAAGATTCGACTAGAACAAGACTCTCATTTGAATCTGCAGCGCGTCGGCTATCAGCAGACACGCTGACATTTTCAGCGGGTTCATCATCGCTCTCGAAAGGCGAAAGTCTTCGGGACACAGTAGAAGTAATAAGTTCATACGGTGCGGATGTTTTGATTGTCAGACACAGTATGGCCGGAACACCGCAAAGAGTTTCAGAGTGGACTAATGCTTCGGTTATAAACGCAGGAGATGGATGCCATGAACATCCGACACAAGCGTTGCTGGATTGTTACACGTTAAAACAACAACGAGGATCATTAGATGGAATGTCGATTGGCATAGTAGGTGATATAAGGCATTCCCGTGTCGCCAGATCAAACGTCTTAGCTTTTTCATCTTTGGGGGCAAAAGTTACACTTATAGCTCCACAGACGCTCATGCCTCCATCGATGGGGAACTGGCCAGTTGAAGTTTCAAATGTTTTAGACGACGTCATTTCGGATCTAGATGCCTGCTACCTGCTAAGAATGCAGTCCGAGAGGCACAGCAAAGGTCTTATTCCTTCTTTACGAGAATATGCAAAAGATTTCGGTTTAAATGGACGTAGATGCGAAATGCTCTCAAAGGACGCACTAATACTTCATCCAGGTCCGACGAATCAAGGAGTAGAAATAACTGCTGAGGTTTCAACGGACCCACGTTCCATAATCCTTGATCAAGTTACAAATGGAGTTTCCTTAAGAATGGCAGTTCTTTTCATGCTTCTAGGACAGCATGAAACATCTAAACAGGATGAGGTGCAGGAATGAGTATTGTCTTAAAAGGAGGAAAGATCCTTGATAGGAAGGGTGAAAGATCCTTAGATGTGTCCATCGGTGCAGATGGAAAAATTTCAGACACTGGAAAAAAATTAGAAGGAGATACAGAAGTTGATTGTTCAGGTTGTGTGATCACATCAGGACTTGTCGATCTTCATGTGCATTTTCGGGAACCAGGAAATGAAGAAGCAGAGACTATAGAAACAGGTGCACGTGCAGGAGCAATGGGAGGCTTCACAGCGCTTGTAGCAATGCCGAATACTGAACCAGTGACTGACTGCCTTGCTGTAGTTGAACAAATAAAAACCCTCGGGAAAAAGTCATCTTGTGAGATCATCCCATCAGCTGCGATGACAATAGGACGGCAAGGGAAAGAAATGGTTCAGATGGGGGAACTAGTAGATAATGGAATAGGAATATTTACTGACGACGGAACAGGCGTGCAAGATCCGCAACTTATGCGCCGCTTGATGGAGTACAGCACAGGCCTTGAATCTCGATTAGGCAGACCTGTGGTCTTAGCTCAGCATTGTGAAGTTCATGAACTAGCCGAGGGTGGTTATATGCACGAAGGGGAATGGTCTTCGTTTTTGGGAATACCCGGACAACCATCAGAGGCTGAAGAATTGATGGTCATGCGCGATATAGCATTGTCAAAAATGACAGGGGCAAGAATTCATTTTCAGCACCTTTCAACGTTGGGTTCAGTGCAGATGGTCAGAGAAGCCAAAGCTGCGGGTCTGCCTGTTACTGCTGAAGCCACCACACATCATTTCACGCTTACAGACTCTGCATGCAGCTGCTACGACCCTGTTTTTAAGGTTCACCCTCCTTTGAGAACAGAATCTGATGTAAAAGCGATAAAAGAAGGACTAGAGGACGGAACTATTGATGCAATCGCAACGGATCATGCGCCACACAGCCAACACTCCAAGGAAATGTCATTTGATCAAGCTCCACCTGGGATGCTGGGACTGGAAACGGCGCTATCTCTTTCCCTTGAACATAGCGGACTCGATTTGCCGGGAGTGCTAGGACTGCTTTCTTGGAAGCCAGCGAAAATTGCCGGAGTAGATGATCGACATGGAATGACAGTTGAGAAAGACAACCCGGCGAATTTGTGTGTAATTGACCTAGATGAAACATGGACAGTTTCAGGGAAAGAAATGTCAAGCAGGAGCTCAAATACGCCATATGAAGGGTGGAACTTAAGAGGACGTGTACGTCACACCATAAATAACGGACTTTTAGTTGTTTTTGATGGAGAATCTACCAAGTGAAGAAAGACCAAAGAAAATTAGTTGAAGCACATTTAGTTCTTTCAGATGGAACACTTTTTACCGGAGAGATGATCGGCGCTGTTCCTGAAGGAGGCCTTGTCTCAGGAGAGGTTGTATTTAACACGGTATTAAGTGGATATCAAGAAGTGATAACAGACCCTTCATATGCTGGGCAGATAATCACTTTTACTTACCCACACATCGGTAATTATGGGACCAACGACGATGACAATGAAAGCTCACAACCTTTCTGCAGGGGAATGGTAGTAAGGGACTTGAGTAGAAGACACAGCAATTGGAGAGCAACTCAAAGTCTTGATGAAATGCTCAATTTGAGAGGGATTGCTGGAATAGCTGGTGTAGACACTCGCAGACTTACCAGACACATACGAAACTTAGGTGCGATGCCAGGTGCATTCGGAACAGTGGATATTGAAGAATTACAACTCGCCGCTAGTGAAGAACCAGGAACTGACAACATAGACCTCGTAAAAACAGTTACTTGCAGAGAAATATATAAAGTTTCTTCAACTGGCGGTAAGAGAAAAATTGTTGCTTATGACTTTGGCATAAAATCAACTATTCTTCGACATCTATCGAACCTGGGTGAAGTAACAGTAGTGCCAGCAGACACTGCATCCGAGGTTGTTTTAGACATGAAACCTGATGGGGTTTTTCTATCGAATGGCCCCGGAGACCCAGAGCCTTTGGATTATGTTCGAGAAAATATAAAAAATATTCTCGGAAAGGTACCTATCTTCGGAATCTGCTTAGGGCATCAACTTTTAGCGGAAACTTTAGGAGCTGAAATTTTCAAACTCCCATTTGGACACCATGGTGGCAATCATCCCGTAAGGAATGTAAAAACTGGCATAGTTGAGATAACTAGCCAGAACCACAACTACTGTGTCGCTGAAGGTTCCATCAAAGACGCAGAAGTGACGCACATAAATTTAAATGACGGAACTATAGCTGGTATCAATTGCCTTAAAGCTCCAGCGTTCAGCGTGCAATATCACCCTGAAGCCGGACCCGGACCTCATGACAGTAGCTATCTTTTTGAAAAATTCGAAGATCTTTTGGGCAGGGCAGGATAGATCTGATGCCTAGAAGAGATGACATAAATAGTATTCTTCTAATTGGTTCAGGGCCAATAGTGATTGGTCAGGCATGCGAATTTGATTATTCAGGAACTCAAGCATGTCGCGTCTTAAAAGAAGAGGGTTACCGAGTAATACTGGTGAACTCCAATCCAGCGACGATTATGACAGACCCCGATTTCGCTGACGCCACTTATATAGAACCTTTAAGACTGGATGTAATAAAGAGAATTATTGAGAAGGAAAAACCTGACGCTTTATTGCCGACACTCGGTGGACAGACAGCTCTAAATCTCGCTCGTGAACTAGCAGAAGAAGGAATCCTGGAAGAAAATAAAGTCGAACTTATTGGTGCAGATGCTGCTGCAATTGCAACAGCAGAAGATAGAGAAAAATTCAAAATAGCAATGACAGAAATCGGACTTGGAGTGCCGGCGTCAGGAGTTGCTCGCAATATGAAAGAAGCACGTGAAATTGCTAAAAAAGTTGAACTACCTTTGATAGTTAGACCTGCTTACATTCTGGGTGGCAAGGGCACAGGTATAGCTTCAACAAACGAAGAGTTCGAACAAATAGCAGAACGAGGCATTGAAGCTAGTCCTATAAATGAGATCTTGATCGAGAAGTCAATAGCAGGCTGGAAGGAATTCGAACTCGAAGTAATGCGCGACAAGGCAGACAACTGTGTTGTCATATGTTCAATTGAAAATTTGGACCCGATGGGTGTTCACACCGGTGATTCAATAACAGTTGCTCCGGCACAAACACTTACTGACGTTGAATATCAAATAATGAGAGATGCAGCATTCGCATGCTTGCGTCGTGTCGGAGTTGAAACAGGCGGTTCGAACGTTCAGTTCGCCGTAAATCCAAACACAGGAGAACAAGTAGTTATAGAAATGAATCCAAGGGTAAGTAGATCCTCAGCTCTAGCTTCAAAGGCAACAGGTTTCCCAATTGCAAAAATCGCTACTCAACTAGCTATTGGTTACACGTTAGACGAAATAACTAACGACATAACTAAGGAAACTCCCGCATCGTTTGAACCGAGCATCGACTATGTAGTCACGAAGATTCCGAGATGGACTTTTGAGAAGTTTCCCGGCTCATCAGGAGTTCTGGGAACGTCAATGCAATCTGTGGGGGAAGTAATGTCCATTGGCAGAACTTTTCCAGAATCCCTACAAAAAGGCATGAGGTCACTCGAAAATGGCCGACAAGGACTTAATGCTGATCCAGGTGAACATAAATTTTCAGAAATGGAAGATGAAGTTCTGATCAATAAAGTTGGCATTCCGACACCTGAACGTCTCTTCCAGCTTGAAACGCTGCTTCGAAGAGGTTACTCGATCGAAAGACTCTGTGAAGAAACGTCGATAGACCCATGGTTTATAGATCAGATTTCAATAATTACAGAAGAAAGAATGGCTCTTGAAAAACTGTCACCAGAGGAACTGGTTCCAAATGAATGGAAAAGAGCGAAACAGCTAGGTTTCTCAGACACACAACTGTCTTACATCTGGAAATGTGCATCAGAGAAAGTTAGGGAATTGCGAGAGAAATCTGATGTGTGGCCAACATATAAAACGGTGGACACATGTGCAGCAGAGTTCTCTTCCGAAACTCCGTATCACTACTCGACATGGGAAGATGAAAATGAAGTTCTACCCTCAGAAAGGCCTAAAGTCATCATTCTGGGAGCTGGCCCAAATCGGATAGGTCAAGGAATTGAATTCGATTACTGTTGCGTCCACGCGAGTTTTGCTTTAAGTGAGGCCGGCTATGAGACAGTGATGGTGAATTGCAATCCGGAGACAGTTTCGACAGATTATGACACCAGTGATCGACTTTATTTNGAACCGTTAACTTATGAAGACGTGAACAACATANTCAATGTGGAAGAGCCTGAAGCGATAATNGTTTCGTTAGGNGGTCAGACGCCACTTAAATTAGCAGGAGTTCTCCCGCCAGAACTGGTTGCNGGTACAAGCCCTGAATCAATTGACCGAGCGGAGGATCGAGAAAACTGGAACCAGCTTTGTGCAGATCTGAAAATTCTTCAACCACCAGGGGGAACAGCAAAAAATCTTCAAGAAGCTCTTCAAGTAGCCCAAAAAGTTGACTATCCAGTTTTAGTCAGACCCTCTTATGTCTTAGGAGGGAGAGCGATGGAAATCGTATACGACGATAACCAGCTCGAAAAAACTATGGAAGAAATGACGCGGTTTGGAAGTTTGGGAATGGAAGGAGGTCTTTCAGCTGAAAGACCGGTTCTTATAGATCGATTTCTTGAAGATGCAACCGAGGTCGATGTTGACGCTGTCCGAGATCATGAAGGAGATGTTCTTATTGGCGCTGTGATGGAACATGTTGAAGAAGCTGGCATTCATAGCGGTGATAGCGCCTGTGTTATACCGCCTCCGAATCTCAAAGAAGAAGTGGTGGAACTTATAGAAAGCCACACTAGAAGAATTGCAGAAGCTCTTGACGTGAAAGGCCTAATAAACGTTCAGTATGCTGTAAAGGATGATGAAGTTTACGTGATCGAAGCAAATCCAAGAGCTTCAAGGACTGTTCCTTTTGTTGCTAAAGCCACAGGAATTCCTCTTGCGAAAATCGCTAGTCGAGTGATGATGCGGGCCACACTTAAAGAACTACGTGAAGAAGGACTTCTTCAAGAAGCAGTCAAGGGGGATCACGTTTCGGTCAAAGAAGCCGTATTGCCGTTTAATCGTTTTCCTGAAGCAGATCCGGTCTTAGGACCTGAGATGCGTTCGACGGGTGAAGTAATGGGAATTGACCTCACCCCTGGATTAGCGTTTGCAAAGTCGCAGATAGCAGCGGGAGGCGCACTTCCAACTGAAGGAACAGTTTTCATGTCTCTTGCCGATCGCGATAAAAGTTCAGGCTTAGAGGCAGCAAAAGGCTTTTTGAGACTTGGTTTGAAAATAGTTGCCACCGGCGGAACAGCAGACTACCTAGAAGGGAATGGAGTAAATGTTGCTGATCGGGTAGCGAAGATCGGAGAAGAAGGAACCGATGCTGTCCGTCTCATCAGGTCAGGAAAAATTCAACTTGTAGTCAATAGCCCGCGCGGACGAGGCCCGAGAGCAGATGGTGACCATATAAGAGGGGCCGCCGCCGCGGAAGGCATACCACTACTGACGACTGCAGCCGCTGCGCTTGCTGCTGTGAAAGGCTTAACGGATTGGAACAAATACCCTCTTTCCGTTCGAACTCTTCAGGAATATCATCTTGGAGTTTTCAAATCAGAAGTATCGGAAAATAGCTGACTTATGAGAGCGGCTAAAGCAAAGATCGATCTTACAACTACTCTAGGATCGGTAACTCTTCCAAACCCTGTTATGACAGCTTCAGGAACAGCAGGTTACGGCAGTGAACTATCTGAATATATGGACTTGCAAGAAATAGGTGCAATAGTAGTCAAATCACTTCATGCGGATAAATGGAAGGGTAATTCGCCACCGAGACTCCATCCAACTCCATCAGGGATGTTGAACAGTGTCGGACTTCAAGGACCTGGGGTAAAGGCTTGGATAGATGAAAAGTTGCCTTCATTAAGGAACTCTAACGCTCGCATAGTCGCGAGTATTTGGGGTTCAACAGTAGAGGAGTTCACTGAAGCTGCTTTTCTTTTACGCGACACACCTCCTGAAGTGGTAGCAATAGAAATTAATGCTTCGTGTCCAAACTTGGAAGATCGAAGAAAACTATTTTCACATTCAATCCAAGCCATTACGGAAGTAGTAGAAGCAGCAAATGTTGCCAATAAACCACTCTGGGCGAAACTCAGTCCAAATACACCAGAATTACCAGATATTGCAGAAGCAGCCCATAAGGCAGGAGCTGAGGCGGTTGTAATAGCGAACACTGTTCTAGGAATGGCAATTGATATCGAATCAAGAAAACCAATTTTAGGAGCAAAACGTGGAGGTCTGTCTGGGCCAGCAATAAGACCGATTGCTGTCCGAGCAGTTTTTGACACTCATGAAGCTCATCCAGGATTGCCAATTATCGGTGTTGGTGGTATTAACAGTGCTGAAGATGCGTTGGAATTTATCCTCGCAGGAGCAACGGGACTACAGATAGGCACAGCAACCTTTAAAGATCCAAGAATATGTAAAAAAGTTATAGCAGGGCTTTCGAGATGGTGTGAAAGCCATGAAGTTAAAAGAATCAGCGATCTGATTGGAGGCGCACATGACTGAGAAATATGAGTCATTAGATGAGTTGTTCGAAGATGAAGAATTTGAAATTAGTGAAGAGTCAGAAGACAATGTCCCGCTAGAGATTAAAAGCCGTCTCGCCTTGGCTTTAGACGTCGATGATTTGATTGATGCTCGCCGTCTTGCCGGTTCTCTGTTTGATTTCTTTGGCACGGTAAAGGTCGGATTGGAACTCTATACGGCAGCAGGACCTGATTCGGTAGGAGTTTTCACCGAGGCAGGTTTTAATGTTTTCTGTGATTTGAAACTACATGACATCCCAACAACAGTTCATAAGGCTGCCCGTGTCATTGGTTCGGTAGGAGCGAGATGGGTTACGGCTCATGCAGCGGGGGGAGAGGAAATGCTCAAAGCCGCTGTAGATGGCTTAAGAGAAGGAGCAGAGAGTGTAGGTCTACCAACTCCAGGTGTTTTAGGAGTGACAGTACTAACGAGCGACACAATAAAAAATGAAGAGACAATTGTTTCACGCTGTGAAACTGCTTTAAAAGCAGGTTGTGAAGGGATTATTTGTGCAGCGCCTGACCTTGAAGCCACTTCAAGTTTTTCTGACAAGCTGATAAGAGTTGTTCCGGGTTTAAGGCTGCCTGGTGGCGACAGTCATGACCAAGCGAGAGTAGCAACACCTATGGAAGCAATTAGTGGTGGAGCCGACATGTTAGTGATAGGAAGAATGGTAACGGAAGCTGAAAATCCTGTAGATGCTTCTGAAGAATTAGTAAGTCAGCTTTTAGGCTAAAAAATATTGCTTTGCAAAATGCAAATTTTATAATGATTGCCTACTATGGTTTTCGCATGAACCGACCTCCGCCACTTACAGATGAACAGAGGCGTCAAGCCTTAGTGAAGGCAGCAGAAGCTAGAAGACTACGCGCTAAAATTAAAGAACTTTTAAAAACGGGATCTCTGTCTTTAGAAGATCTGTTAGAACGTTCGGACACTGATGAAAGTCTCGGTCGAATGAAGGTCCTTGCAGTTTTGGAATCCTTGCCACGACTTGGCAAAGTAAAAGCGCGCAGAACCATGGAGGAAATAGGTATAAGTGAAAGTCGTCGATTGCGTGGTTTAGGTCCTCAACAACGAGCTTCGCTTGTGTCACGTTTCTCTGATCAATCGTGACATCTGAAGGAGCGAAGGCACCTTTGATCATTGTTATATCAGGTCCCGGTGGCGCAGGTAAGGGAACAATCGTACGTGAGCTGTGTGAACAGGACTCGAAAGTTACTGTAAGCAGGTCATGGACGACAAGGGAACCTCGAGTAGATGATAAGGACGATTCATATTTTTTCGTCGATGACGCTACATTCAACAAGCACAAGGACAACGGAGGCTTTATCGAATGTAATGATTTTTTAGGCTCCATGTATGGCACCCCTATGCCTGACTCTAATGATGAAAGAGATCTGATCTTGGAAATAGATGTTTCAGGAGGGCGTCAAATAAATGAGAAACTTCCAGAAGCAATTTTAATTTTCATCGATGTTGAGGACCCAGAATTGCGACGACGATTATCTGAAAGAGGTGATAAGTCGAGTGAAATAGATAAGCGTTTGCTGGAAGCAGAAAGAGAAAGAAAAGAAGCAAAAGAGCTTAATTATCAGATCATTTTGAATAATGATCTCGTAAAAGCCACAAAAGCAATAAATGAAATTATTTGCAAAGCTCGACTTTAAGAGAACCGTAGGGAAGTTACTCTCATTCTGATACCTTGGAGATGCCGCAGGAACCACCTGCAAGAGTGGCATTTCTTCAAGAGGAGTCGCTATGCGACGTTATGACACATTGATGAACCCAGAGATTGAAGGTCTCTTAGACACGACTGAATCAAAATTTGGTCTTGTTGTTCTCGGAGCCAGAAGGGCTCGACAAATAACTTCATACTTTGGTCAATTAGGTGAAGGTTTGGGAGCTTCAGTTCCACCTCAGATAACTTCAACTTCAAGAAAACCTCTATCAATAGCTTTTGAAGAGGTGTCAGTTGCGAAAATCGTTCCTATAGAGCTTCCCGACGAACCTGAAATTGAAGAAGTTGCTGAAGTAGAAGCAGACGTTGTGATGAACGAAGAATCAGGTGAAATTTCTCCTGAAGACGACGAGAGCGCTTAGCCTCGTTTATATCCCAAATGGGTCAACTCGACGGTCGTAGGATCGTTCTAGGAATTACCGGTGGAGTAGCCGCTTATAAGGCTATAGAGGTATGTAGGCGACTTACAGACGCTGGAGCTTACGTCTCACCAGTAATGACAAAAGGTGCACTTCGTTTCGTCGGAAAGTCGACCTTTGATGCTTTAGGATCTGAAAAAACACAGATTTCCTTGTGGGATGAAGAACATGCGATTCCACATACAAGACTGGGCCAAGGGGCTGATTTGATTGTTGTGTGTCCCGCTACGGCTCGACTCATATCAGATTACCGAAATGGCAGATCAGGGGATTTGTTAACAGCCACTCTTTTAGCGACACGTGCAGATGTGATGATCTGCCCAGCAATGCATACAGAGATGTGGGAGCAAGCCTCGGTAATTGAAAATATTGCTGCACTGCGAGAGCGCGGTGTTCAAATAGTAGGCCCCGTTGAAGGGAGACTAGCTGGAGGGGATAGTGGTTTCGGACGGTTAGCGGAACCAGAAGATGTAGTGGAATCAGTTTTCAAACTTTTAGGTAAAGACAGTAAGCATCAGCCTGGGGACCTTGCGGGGTTAACGGTTTTAGTTACAGCAGGTGGCACGCGAGAACCTATAGGGCCGGTTCGNTATATCGGAAATCGATCATCAGGTAAACAAGGCCATGCGTTGGCGAGTGAAGCAGCATTAAGAGGGGCGAAGGTAGTTTGTGTAACGACAGAAGCTGAAACAGCACCAGATGAATTAGGAATTGAAGTAATAGGAATAGAAACAGCTCAAGAAATGCATGACTCGGTAATGGAGAATGCTTCAAGAGCAGACTGGATATTTATGGCTGCTGCAGTAGCAGATTTTAAGCCTCAAAAAGTTGCTGGTCAAAAAATAAAAAAAGAAGAAGGTATTCCTGAAATATCACTTGAGCCAACAGTAGACATTTTGAAAGCTTTAGATAAAGCAAGAAAAAGCAATCAACTTATTATCGGTTTTGCAGCTGAAACAAAGAATTTACTTGAGAACGCTTNNAAGAAANTAGAAAGNAANAANCTTGATCTTATTGTTGCGAATGATGTTTCTGCTCCTGGAGTCGGATTTGGGCACGACACAAATTCGGTTTCTGTAATCGACCGAAACGGAGCATCAACAGAAATTTCATTATGTGACAAAAGAGAAATAGCAAGAAACGTAATAGATATAGTCTCTGAATCGTGGTCTATCCAGGGAACTAATCCTAAGATTCAATAAAAGGAAAGAGATAATAGTGTCGCGAAAGTGGAGTTTCACATCAGAGTCAGTGACAGAAGGNCATCCAGACAAAATGGCGGACCAGATTTCTGATGCGATATTAGACGCACTTTTAGAAGAAGATCCTAANTCCAGAGTTGCGTGTGAAACAATGGTTACCACTGGTATTTGTGTCGTATCGGGAGAGATAACAACTTCGGGTTATGTAGACATACCAGGGATAGTTCGCCAAACTATTCGAGAAATAGGATATGACAGAGAAGACTACGGCTTTGATGGGAGCACCTGCGGGGTGATGGTGACTCTCGACTCTCAGTCTGATGACATAAGCCGAGGTGTTAANAGTTCTGAAGAGACTCGCTCTGGCAGGTCAGATGATGAGGATGATTTAGACCGACAAGGTGCNGGGGATCAAGGAATGATGTTTGGTTACGCCTGTGACGAAACGGAAGCTCTAATGCCTTTNCCTATTCAGGTTGCTAATCGTATGGCAGAAAGACTTGCGGAAATAAGAAAGGCAGGCAATATTCCGTATTTGAGACCGGATGGGAAAACGCAGGTCACATTTGACTACGAAGATAACAAACCTGTCCGTTTAAATACCGTTTTAGTGTCAACTCAACATAATGACGGAATTGACAGAGACACAATGATACGTCCAGACCTGATTGAACACNTAATAAGGCCCACAATTCCTGAAGAATTCAGTGAAGATGATTACACGGTTCTGGTTAACCCAACAGGACGTTTTGTTGTTGGAGGACCTGTAGGAGACGCAGGGTTGACAGGGAGAAAGATCATTGTCGACACTTACGGAGGGATTGCCAGACATGGGGGCGGNGCATTTTCAGGTAAAGACCCAAGCAAGGTAGATCGATCGGCAGCATATGCAACGCGATGGGTTGCAAAAAACTTAGTCGCTGCTGGGGCCGCATCAAGATGTGAAGTTCAAGTCGCTTATGCAATTGGAATGGCAAGACCAGTGTCAATTCTTGTTGAAACTTTCGGAACGGAAAAAGTCGACCCCATTAAAATCGAAGGCGCTATTCAAGAGATCTTTGATTTAAGACCAGCGGCAATAATTAGGGATCTTGATTTGAGGAGACCGATCTATAAGTCAACTGCAGCGTATGGTCATTTTGGTCGTGAGGAGTTCCCTTGGGAGCAGGTCAATCGTGCCGATGATGTGCGTTCCCACTTAGGGTTAAACTGACCCCCCGGGCCCTATGAATGCCCGAAACAAAAATGGCCAGTTGACTTTTGAGTCAGCACTTGAACCAACTGAGGATGCCGANTCTGAAGTTCTTAGTTCTAATGACGACAGAGCAAGCTTAAGAGCAGTAAGGGTTATTCCAGATGTTCCAGCTATCGACAAACCATTTGATTATTCGGTTCCTCAGTCATGGATTGAAGATGGGAGAGCTGATCGAATAAAAGTTGGAACTATGGTCAGGGTGCCTTTCAGTGGGCGACAGGTAAATGGTTGGGTATTAGAGATTGACATTCAACCTGAAGAAGGAATTAATCTGCTTCCGTTATCCAAATACAGAAGTGTTGGGCCTTCTCCGGAAGTAATAGATCTGGCTCGTTGGGCAGCACATCGTTGGGCAGGTCGACTTAATAGGTTTTTAACAACAGCGTCACCGCCGAANAATGTTCCTTCGTTGGAGCAGCGCAAGGATGGNATAGAAAAAACAAAAACCANTGCAAATGATGCGGTTTGGTTGCAAGAAGCAGTGAAACGGAAAGAAACTGTTCTTAGACTGCCACCGTCACAGGATGCTGTCGCAGTAGCATCTGAATTTGTGGCCAAGGGCAATACCTTGATCCTTTTCCCTTCAATTTCAGGTGCGCAGAAACTTGCTGCAGGATTAAAGAGAAAGGGCTTGCACGTTTCAGTGGTGCCTGAACAATGGCAACATGCTGCTGTTGGAGGTTCTGTAGTGGGAAGCCGGTCAGCGGCATTCGCTCCAATAGTTGACCTTTCTGCAGTCGTTGTTTTCGATGAACATGACGCTTCCTACCAAGAGGAACGTGCTCCAACATGGAACGCGCGTGATGTAGTTGTAGAACGGGCAAAAAGGAAAGATGTACCATGCGTCTTGGTTTCCGCGATTCCTACGCTGGAAGCGATTTCATGGGGCCATCAAATAAAACTCTCGCGTAAAGAAGAACGGGATGGATGGCCAATAGTTGAAATAATCGACAGACGAGTTGATGATCCAATACGATCTGGTCTTTTAAGCCAGAAGCTAACTTCAATTTTAAGAGATGAAACAGGTCCTGTTGTTTGCATTTTGAACAGAAAGGGCCGCTCACGACTCTTAGCATGTGACCGGTGCGGTTCTCTTGCAAGATGTGAAAAACATTTCATTCCTCTGACACAAAAAGAAGACCATGCACTTGAATGTCCATCTGGCTGTAATGATCGTCCTTTGGTATGCGATTCTTGCGGGTCAACAAGATTCAAAAATTTGCGTGCAGGAATAGCAAGACTTAGAGAAGAGTTGGAAGCATTATCAAAGAAAAAAGTTGTAGAAATAAGTTCAGATTCAAAAGGAAAAATACCGGATTCAGATATTTACATTGGAACTGAAGCAGCTCTTCACAGAGTAGAACGCGCATCTCAGGTAGTTTTCTTAGAGTTTGATCAGGAACTTTTAGCACCAAGGTTTAGAGCTGCTGAACAGGCGGCTTCTTTGTTAATTCGATCTGCTCGGCTAATAGGTGAAAGAAATGGAGGAGGAAGACTAATTATCCAAACCCGACAACCAGAGCACGAAGTTCTACAAGCTGTTCTTCATGCAAATCCAGAGAAACTAATCGAAGCGGAATCTGAGAGAAGACGCTTACTACAATTGCCGCCATACAGTGCTTTAGCTCAAATTTCAGGGGCTTCAGCTTCTGAAATGGTTCAATCTCTAAGTGGAATTTCCGGAATCGAAATTATGGGTCCACGTGATGACTGTTGGCTCGTTCGTGCTTCTGATAATCACGCCTTATCTCAAGCTATTTCGAGTGTGAGACGACCAAAAGGTAAAATTCGGATAGAAATTGACCCGCGAAGAGCTTGACAGTCAAACCAAAAGCCTTCTGCCGGTAACCTTTCATAATGGGTATGAATGCAATAAGAGTCATAGGNGATCCTGTATTAAGGGTCAAGGCGACAGAAGTAACAGAAATAACAGAAAATCTCGCCCGTTTGACGCAAGAAATGCTGTCAACTATGTATTCAGCTCCCGGAATAGGTTTAGCTGCACCTCAAGTAGGAGTCCAAAAAAGACTTTTTGTCTACGATTGGGGTTCAGGTCCAGGTGTTTTGATAAATCCTGAAATAAAAGATGCTGACGGAGAATGGACTTTTGAAGAAGGTTGTCTGTCGATTCCGGGCCTTTCGTGGGAATTACTGAGACCTAAACAGGTTCATATAGTGGGAGTCGATTTAGANGGTAAAGAAGTTTCTTTCGAGGCTGATGACCTGGAAGCTCGATTGTTTCAACATGAAATGGATCACTTGAACGGAGTGCTGCTCGTTGACCACCTAGATGAAGATCAAAGGCGTGAGGCTAATAAAACACTAATGGGTATTGGCGATTCAACAGGTTCTCCACTTCCGATAGTGGGAGAGAGTCTTGGGTTTTCAAAAAGTGACTAATGATTTCAAGAGGTTGGCTTTCGTAGGCACTCCTGAGCTATCGGTTCCTTTTATGACGAGTTTATGTTCATCTGGACATGACATTGGAGTGGTGGTAACCGGAGAGGATCGCAGAAGGGGCAGAGGTGAAGAACCTTCTCCTTCTCCTGTGAAACGAGCTGCTATTGAAATGGATCTACCAGTGATTCACGAGATAGAAGAGATAGAAAATTTCGAAATTGACCTTGCAGTGGTAGTAGCGTACGGAAGTTTCATTCCGGTTGATCTTCTTGAAAGAGTCCNAATGATAAATGTTCATTTTTCNNTNCTCCCAAGGTGGAGAGGGCCTGCTCCTATAGAAAGGGCGATTCTTGCCGGTGACGCAAAAAGTGGGGTTTGCATAATGGAAATAGGAGAAGAGTTTGATGTTGGAGGTGTTTTTACCCGACAAGAAGTAGAAATTTCAGCACGTGATACTACAGAAACTCTTAGAGGTCGGTTGATTGAAGCGGGATGTGAACTGCTNGTATCAACACTCAGCGANGGGCTTGGCCAACCAGCACCNCAAGTGGGAGAGATAGTTTGGGCTGAAAAAATAACNCCTCAAGAGAGAGAAATAGAGTGGAGACTTGAGGCTGAAAAAATTGACCGGCTAGTCAGAATAGGCGGGGCATGGACAACATTTAGAGGTGAGCGTTTCAAAATCTGGAAAGCTGAAGCAAACACCCANGAGATTCAGGGTTCACCTGGTCAACTGGTTGGAGACCAGGTGGCNAGTGGTAAAGGTGCATTACGACTAATTGAGGTTCAATCTCAAAATCGAGCCCGACAAGCATTTGATTCNTGGAAACTAGGTGCGCGTTTAGAAGAAAATTGCGTATTCGGAGATGGCTGAAAATAACGAGGCACGTGCTCTGGCTTTAAAGGTTCTTGGTCGGATAGAAAAGGATTCAGCATTCGCGAATTTAGCGTTAAGAGCTGCTTTAGATAACTCTGAACTGGATGAAAGAGATAAGGCATTAGTCGCTGAACTGGTTTATGGCGTTACAAGAATGCGCAGATCATGTGATTTTTTGATTGATCGATTCATTAGTAAAAAATTGCATCCAGATGTTCGTACAATTTTGCGTTTNGGNGCCTACCAGCTTCATTGGATGAACATACCCGACCATGCTGCTGTGAACGGTTCAGTTTCCTTAGCGCCTAAGTGGGCAAGAGGATTATGCAACGCCGTGTTGCGCAAGGTTGCTAAAGAGACGGTTGATTGGCCCACGAAAGCGATTGAATACAGCTATCCGGATTGGATCGTGGAGAGACTTGAGTCTGATCTTGGAGAACCTGAAGCTAGTGAAGCACTCAAGTGTATGAATAGTTCAAAATCAGCGACTCCCCGTGAAGACGGCTATTTTCAAGATGCTGCTTCTCAACTGGTGTCAGATCTTTTAACACAGGAAGGAAACTGGGGGGAAGGTCCGGTTGTCGATGTATGCGCAGCTCCAGGCGGTAAAGCTAGTGCAGCTGTTTCAGCAGGATTTCCTGTAATCGCAGCAGATTCATCCTTGAAGAGACTGAAATTAGCGAGATCAAACTCCCTGGAACTCAATATAAAACTTCCATTGGTTGTCGCTGACGGAACAGATTTACCATTCAGAAAAGGTGAGGCTTCAAGAGTCATAGTTGATGCTCCTTGCAGTGGACTTGGTGTTTTAAGAAGAAGAGCTGATGCTAGGTGGCGAATTAAAGAAGAAGACCTAGCCGTTTTAGCGGATCTTCAGTTAAAACTACTGTGTTCAGCTTTAACGATGGTCAAATCTGGAGGTTTGCTTATTTACAGCGTCTGCACACTGACCAATATAGAAACTGTTGGAGTGGATGAAAAATTTCGAAACCTCGTGAATGTTGAAGAAATNNGTGACTTGCCTCACCCTTGGCGGNANCATGGAAGAGGTGGAATGATTCTTCCTCAAGATCTAGATAGCGAAGGAATGTCTGTGTTTTGTTATAGAGCACCGTGATGTCTTAAACGGCAATCAGTTTTTCTTTCAAATGTTCAAGAACGAGTTNTAGAGCTTCGAAAGTTGGGTGTTCTGGTTCGTCGACAAACTCTTCGGTGAGCACAGAATGGGCACGTGTGCTGATCCCATGAGTGTTTCCGGGCGACGAATCAATTTCGACAGACACAAANCCGTCTCCGAACTCTTCATGAAGTCTCGCAAAACGTTCGCTGGGTGCCATCGAATCATTAGAGAACCTGAGACCTAAAATGCAAACTCCATTATCGACACGACTTTTGACTACTTTTAGGTCAGCATTGGAAATGCCGATTGATTTCTTTCGTTTTTNCCCAAAAGGTAGAGGCAAACTCGGCTGNCTTAGAACCGGTGCGATAAGTCGTTCATCCAGCATCATTCCCAAAGCAAAACCCCCTGTGAAACACATTCCTACCGCTCCCACTCCAGGCCCCCCACACCTTCCATGCTCAAAAGCAGCAAGCGCTCTTAACCAATCGGTGACTGGAGATGTTCGTCGAGTCATGAGAGAAGTAAATTCTCGTGAGATGCAATTCTTTTTTAGTACTCGGATTGTGTTTCCAAGTGTGGGTTTTTCCCCAGGAACTCCAAAAAGAGAGGGGAGAATTGNAGTGCAGCCTATTTCTGCAACTTTTCTACCAAATTCAGCGACTCGAGGTGTGANCCCAGGAATTTCTGCCATGACGATCACAGCAGGACCTGAACCAANACGAAGAACTGTTTTGCTTTTACCANTNTGTTCAAATTCAGCTATTTCATAGCCGTCTAAAGCACTTAATTCCATTGTCAGATTTTATCGGAAGTTATGAGCAGAGGAGACGGTAGTTATGCTTGTTATGTGAANGAAAAGGNACAATCTGGAAAAAGGAAATGAAAGTAAAAATTTTGACAGTCTCAGATGGAGTTGCGCACGGAGTGCGTGAAAACAAGTCAAGTGAAGCATTGGTTGAACTTGTTTCAAATGAAGGATGGACNGTTGAGGACATTGTGGTCTCACCTGATGGNGATGATGAAGTGGCTAAATCTCTGTTGTCGTTGGCGCATGACTTTCATGGATTGATCGTCACTACGGGAGGTACAGGTTTTGGTCCTCGTGATCAAACACCAGAGGGCACGTTGAAAGTAATAGATCGAGAAGCTCCAGGATTGGCTGAAGCGATGAGATTGGTCAATCCTCTGGGAAGACTTTCACGAGGCGTTGCCGGAACGATTGGGACAGCACTTGTTGTAAACACACCAGGTTCTGAAAAAGGCTGCATTGAATGTTTGGAAGCGGTCATAGATGTTATTCCACATGCAGTTGGTCTTCTGTCGGACAACACCGACCCTCATCCAGTCTGATGGTTAACTTGAAAGAAGACGCGAAGTTCATGGCTGAGGCTGTTGAGGTCGCAGAAAAAGCGAGGTTTTGGTCCTCACCGAATCCTTGGGTTGGGGTAGTAGTTGTCGCAAAAGGACAAGTAGTAGGAAAAGGATTTACGGGGCCATTCAGTGCAACTGATGTTGCAGAACATTCAGAATNTCCAACGCTNCCTGAAGAAGGATTTGAGTCCNGCGTTGGCACTCATGCAGAANTNGCAGCTCTTACACAGGCAGGGGAATTTGCAAACGGAGCAACTTTATACACGACTCTTGAACCGTGTAATCANCATGGTCGTACCAGCCCATGCACCGANGCNATTATTCAATCGGGGATTAAGAGAGTGGTTGTGGCATTAGTAGATCCAGATGAAAGAGTTTCAGGGTCTGGTGTGGAGACACTTAGATCGGCAGGTATTGAAGTGGATGTAGGCCAAAATAGTGCTGATGTTGATAAACAATTAGCCCCNTACCTTCATCATCGATGCACAGGCCGACCTTATGTGTTTCTCAAATTAGCATCAACATTAGATGGCCGTATTGCCGCACCTGATGGGTCGAGTAATTGGATTACAGGTGAAGAAGCAAGAATCGACGTGCATAAGTTGCGAGCAGAAAGTGATGCTATTTGTGTAGGGGCNGGAACAGTTAGGGGCGACGACCCTAGGCTTACCGTCAGATCGGTTGATGGCCCTAGTCCACGTCGNATTGTGATAGGTGAAATACCAGAAGGGGCTCGAGTNGAACCTGCTGAATCGTGGGAAGGACCTCTAGAGAATTTGATTCAAAAGTTGGGAGATGAAGGAGTGCTGCAACTACTTGTTGAAGGAGGAGCTGACCTGGCTGGGCAGATGCACAGGAAAGGATTGGTAGACCGTTATGTAATCTATATTTCTCCTTCGATCATGGGAGGTGATGACGGTAAACCTTTGTTAAGTGGTGATGGNGTNGCGACTATGGAATCGATTAGTCGTGGAAGATTTGCCAATGTTACCCAATTAGGTGAGGACGTTCGATTGGATTTAGTTCTTTCATGAAAGTTATTTAAAATCAACACACTTGTGCGTCACCCAGTGGCTAAGTTTGTATTGTGCTAAAAATTGTTTTACCAAAAGGTTCGTTAGAACAAGCGACGTTGGACTTGTTCGATTCTGCTGATCTCTCTGTTAGTCGTTCTTCAAAAGTTGACTACAAGGCTAATATTGACGACCCGCGAATTGATGAAGTCAGAATCCTGAGACCACAAGAAATTCCTTCTTACATTGCCGATGGTTTGTTCGATATGGGAATAACAGGACGTGATTGGATCGAAGAAACCGAAAGTGACGTGGTTTCATTAGGGAAATTGCATTACTCCAAAGCTACGGCGAGGCCGGTTAATATCGTTGTGGCTGTTCCTGAGGACTCGNCTTACGAAAAAGTACAAGATTTACCCTCAGGTGTAAAAGTTTCCACTGAATACCCAAATTTGACTAAAAGTTTTTTTACTGCACAAGGTGTTGATGCGGACATACATCTCAGTTATGGGGCTACCGAAGCCAAGGCTCCTGACATAGTTGATGCTGTAGTGGATTTGACCGAGACGGGAAGAGCNCTAAAAGCTGCAGGTTTGAAAATTATAGACACGATACTCACAAGCCATACTGAATTGGTAGCGAATCGTGAGTCTGCAGAAAACCCTGAACTGCGTCATGCTATGGAACAAATTCACACACTTCTAGAGGGAACCTTGGAAGCAAGAGGCAAGGTTCTTGTGAAAATGAATGTTGCGGCAACTCAGTTACAGAGTGTTCTTGAAGTTATACCTTCTATGAAGGCTCCAACAGTTAATGAGCTTGCTGAGGGTGAGGGNTACGCTGTTGAAACGGTTGTAGCAAAAACAGAAATAAATATATTAATTCCTGAACTTAGGGATAAAGGTGCTTCCGATATTATTGAACTCCCTTTATCCAAGATTGTTCACTAAAAGCTATTAAAGAATCTACTCTTCGTCAGGGTTGTCTTCCTGATTGCCAAGTTGAACAAAGGCAAGACGAATTTGATGCAAGGCATCTTTTAGAGTTCCCTCAGCTTCCCCTAGTCTTCCAGCTAAAGAATCCAAAACTGCTGACATTGCATCGATAGCCAGAGAAGCTTCATCCATTTTTGGTGGTTGCTGGGAAAGATGTATTGCTGCGAGTTCATATAGACCCATTAGATGGTTAGCCACAACAATTTCAGCAGGTGCTGCAGCTAGTTGTTCACGTACTGCNTTCATCTCAGCAGCTAANGCTTCNGCNTGTTCCTGCTCNTCTTGTGAGAGTTCAGAAAACTCNGAAGACTCCTGCTTCTTGTTCCGGGTCAACGTTATGTTCTCCATCCGGCGTCCATAAACTATTCATTGTTCCTCCAATTTATTAAATATTTTCTGATGCAACTCTGCACTGCTTCAGTTCTATGTTGGTACTCTAGAGTGCGAAAATAAATAGAAAGCGGGTTCCCACCCCACCAGACCACTCTAAGTGAGTTTTGGTTTTTACGGCGGGCTCCTTTTTCTATTGCCCGCCTTTATTCTTTAGATGGCTATACAAAGTCTAAAGAGTATTTGTGTGTAAGAAAATGTAATCAACCACGGAGGAGAAACTACGTGCCACACAGGAGTGACGAACAATAGCTAACCCAACTGAAGAAGAACCGAGAGTTAATGAGGATATTCGGGTAGAAAATGTCCGACTGGTTTCCGCTGAGGGGGAACAGGTGGGAATTAAACCGATTTCAGAGGCGCTTCGTTTTGCACAAGAAGCAGGATTAGATTTGGTGGAAGTCGCCAACCAGGCAGACCCTCCAGTTTGTCGTGTTATGGACTATGGAAAGTTCAAATACGAACAATCTCAGAAGGCCAAGGAATCGCGAAAAAAAGCAACCCATGTCCTAGTGAAGGAAATGAAATACCGTCCGAAAATAGGATCAGGTGATTTCGAAACGAAAACTCGACGGGTAGAAAAGTTTTTAACAGAAGGAAGTAAAGTCAAAGTGACCATCATGTTCAGGGGTCGGGAAATTCAATACCCGCAACTCGGGCGGAAAATCTTAGACGATATTGCTGAATCCATTTCACACGTTGGAAGGGTTGAGGTTTACCCTGAACAAGAAGGTCGGAATATGACCATGTTGCTAACTCCAGGAAAGGCAACTCGTAGGCAACGTGAAGCAATTGAAGCCTTGCAAGCGGAAGCACTTGAAATGGAGGAAGCTTTAGAAGATGCCGAATCTTCATCAGAAGTCGACGAAGAGCAGGCAAGCAATGAAGTTGTAGAAGAAGAGCAAGATTTAGAAACTGATTAGAACGTAAAAAGCGAGGGTAATTATGCCAAAAATGAAAACCCATAGGGGTGCCGCTAAGAGAATAAAAGTTACAGGTAGTGGTCGTTTGCGACGCCGTAAGGCAAACAAAAATCACATGCTTGAGCACAAGAGTTCCACTCGTAAGCGTCGCTTGGGAAGAATGACTGAAGTAGACGGAGCTAACAGTAAAGCAATACGCAAACAATTAGGTATTTAATGACACCAGGGTCCTCACTAAAGAGGTCTCCGATAAAAGGAGTTGAAGATGGCCAGAGTTAAAAGAGCTGTCCACAGCAGAAAGAAACATAAGGCAGTTTTAAAACAGGCTAAAGGCTATTACGGAAATAAAAGCCGTAGTTTCAGAGCTGCCAATGAGCAACTCATGCATTCAGGAAATTACGCGTTTAGGGACCGCCGTGCAAAAAAAGGCCAATTTAGACGCCTTTGGATCCAGCGCATTAATGCAGCATGCCGAATTCATGGTACGACCTACAGTGTGTTTATTGCTGGTCTCAAAAATGCTGGTATAGAGGTTGATAGAAAAGTTCTTGCTGATGTAGCGGTAGCTGACCCTGACGCATTTGCACAACTAGTGGAAATTTCTAAACAATAACAACTGATGGCACTCTATGGAATTCCTTTGATTAAAAGGATCTGAGAAAAGTTCTTAGTTAATAAAATGTCGTTCAACAGCCAACGTATTCGGAGAATGCGGCGTTTAGCGAGAGATGCTGAAGTCCGAGAATCGGAAGAGCTCTTTGTGGTCGAAGGACCAAGACTCGTTGAAGAGGCGATAGGTGCAGGCCTCGAAATTGATGAGGTTATTTTGCCAGAAGATGAACTAGATCATGATCTGATTACGGTTCTGAGCCAAGAAAAAATCCAATTTCATTTGGTTGATAGAAAGATCTTCTCGGGTTTAACGACCTTACGTAATCCCCAAGCTGCTATAGCGTCTGTTCATCAGCATGGGATCGAGTTAAGTGGCCTCGTCGAAAAAAAAGGTTTACTACTTGTTTTGTCCGGTGTTTCTGATCCTGGCAATTGTGGAAATTTGATCAGAACAGCAGAAGCATTTGGCGCTTCAGGGGTTCTTTTTCATGGAGGCGTTGACCCCTACAACCCAAAAGTGGTCAGATCATCTGCAGGTTCATTTTTTAGAACGAGATTTACAGTGATTGATGAAAAATTTTCTACCGAAAAACTATTTGAAGAATTGAAAAAGTCTGAATATAGATTTGTAGCTACTTCACCTTCTGGTGGAATAGCCCCAGAAGATGTTGCTGATAATAGTCAAATAGCGGTGATCCTAGGGAATGAACCTAGGGGTTTGCCAAAGGAAATAGAAGTCCTATGTGACGAGATTGTGACTGTGCCAATTGAAAATACTGTTGAATCTCTAAATGTAGCGACTGCAGGGGCGGTTGTTCTCTATGGAATTAAAAGATCGCGTATTTAGTGTTTAAGTAAAATAACCCTTCTAAGCCTATTCATATGGCGTAACCTTCGATAAACGGATTCGAAAAACTTACAACTGGTATTTGGAAATGAATCAAGATTATGACCTGCATTTAGAAGAGGCAAAAGGAAAGATTGAAGAGTCTTCCGATTTAGAAGCCTTGAAGAAACTAGAAATAGAATTGTTGGGTAAACAATCATTAACTGCCCAAGCAAAAGGATCTTTAGGTGAATTAGAGCCTGAAGAACGTCGAGAATTGGGACTTGCCCTGAACGAGACTCGCTCAAAACTTGAGGAAATGCTTGAAACACGAAGAAGGAGGCTTGAGTCGGAAGTAAAGGGAGAGCAGTTAGAGAATGAGAGACTGGACCTGACCGAGTTTGATCGAGGTCATCGACTTGGCCACCGACATGTGGTTACTCAAACATGGGAAAGGCTGGAAGATCTTTTTATCGGTATGGGCTATTCGGTCTCGGAGGGGCCAGAAATAGAAGATGAATGGCATAATTTCGGTGCTTTGAATTTCCCTCTTGGTCACCCTGCTCGAGACATGTACGACACTCTTTATGTCGAATATGGAGACCCCATGAGCACCCTTTTAAGAACGCATACTTCGCCAGTTCAGATAAGAGTAATGGAGGAAGAGGATCCGCCAATTTATTCAATCATGCCAGGAAGAGTTTTTAGAAGTGATACAGCAGATTCAACTCATATGCCTGTTTTTCATCAAATCGAAGCATTGGTAGTGGATAGAGGTATTACCTTTGGGGATTTAGCGGGAACCATAGAGGCTTTCACCAGTGCGTATTTCGGAAAAGATTTCGAATCGAGACTTCGACCATCTTATTTTCCTTTCACAGAGCCTTCTGCCGAATTTGATATACGACAACCAGGTGGCAAATGGTTGGAGTTGGGCGGTTGTGGGATGGTCCATCCGGAGGTTTTAAAAGCCGGAGGTTTAGATCCTGAAGAATGGCAAGGATTCGCATTTGGATTCGGTCTTGATCGCTTAGCTCTGATGCGTCATGAAATTGATGATTTGCGTGAGTTGTTTCGTAACGACTACCGATTCTTGGCGCAATTCTGATGCAGATTTTACAGGTTTGTTCAGGACTCGAAAAGGTTGTGGGGTTATGAAAGTTCTGCTCTCTTGGCTGAAAGAGTTTGCTCCTATTGAGGGAGAGCCAGATGCAATAGGTGAACAGTTGAGTGAATTAGGTTTGGCAGTTGAGGAGATAACTCGAACAGGGGAACATCTCGAAGGTGTCGTGGTGGCAAAAGTTTTGGATTTGAGACCTCATCCTGATGCAGACCGTGTCCAAATAGTTGAAGTCGACAGTGGTGATGGTCAACCATTACAGATTTGCTGTGGAGCATTCAATATGTCTCCTGGTGATTTCGTTCCACTTGCAACCATAGGAACAACAATGCCCAATGGAATGGAAATAAGTCGTCGAAAATTACGCGGTGAGTGGTCAAATGGGATGCTTTGTTCAGGAGCTGAAATAGATCTAGGTGAAGATCATGATGGAATTCTGATCCTGGGAAATGAAAGTGAACAGGGAACTCCTTTAGCTGATTCATTGGGAATTGAATCTGATGTTCTTTTTGACCTTGAAGTGAACCCGAACCGACCAGATGCCATGTCCGTAGCTGGTGTCGCACGTGATTTAGCTGCCTATCAAAAAATACCTTTCAGTATCCCAGTGCCTAAAGTTTCTGAAAAAGGGAAAGATATTTCTGAGATTCTGAAAACTGAGATCGTTTCCCCGGATCTTTGCGGCCGCTTTGTGGTAAGGGTAATTGATGGAATTTCAATTCAGGATTCTCCTCAGTGGTTGAAAAATAGAATTACCGCATTAGGAATGAGACCAGTTAACAACGTTGTAGACGTATCTAACTATGTGATGCTGGAATTGGGTCAACCAAGTCACACTTTTGATTTGGCTTCTGTTGCGAACTCAGAATTTCGAGTCAGGTGGGCTTCCGATGGGGAAGAAATTGTAACTCTCGATGGGGTGGGAAGAAATCTGACGGCACAGGACGGTGTGGTGACTGATGGCTCAGACTCCCCGATTGGGATTGCAGGTGTAATGGGTGGTGTTTCAACAGAAATAAGTGAAAGTACTTCAACGGTGGCTTTGGAAATGGCTTGGTGGAATCCTTCAGCAATAGCAAAAACGTCGAGAAGACTTGGATTGAGGAGCGAAGCTTCAGCTCGTTTTGAAAGAGGGACTGATCCAGAAGTAATTGAAACTGCCATGCTGAGGTTCTGCGAATTGTTGGGGCCTGAGGCGCTTATGTCTCCAGGGATAATTGATGAGAAAGGTGATCTACCTGCAAGGGAGAAAATTAAAGTTCGTGTTTCTAGGGTTAACAGCATTCTTGGAACGGACCTTGATCAGAAGGATATTCTTCAGATACTTGACCCCATAGGTTTTGAAGCTGAATCTGTTGATCAGGATATTGATGTCATGGTTCCAAGCTTTCGACCAGACACTTCATCAGAGATAGATGTGATTGAAGAGATAGCGAGAATTTATGGGTACGAAAGGATTGTAAAGACAGTTCCAAAGTCTAAAACCTTTGGTTCACTCACAGGTAAACAAAGTGACCGCCGTTTAATCAGAACAACGATGATGGGTTTAGGTTTAGATGAAGCAATGCCTGTGCCCTTTCTTGCTCCAGGTGAACTAGAAAATGCAGGACTCGAATCTGATGGAATAAAAGTTGCAAATCCTTTAGTTGCAGAAGAGTCAGTGATGCGCTCTTCTCTGAGACCTGGCTTATTAAAAACTTTGGCTTATAACGAGTCGCACAGACTCACCGGGTTAAGACTTTTTGAACTTGGCCACATCTATAGGCAACCTGATAAGCCTCAACCGTTGCCAGATGAGAGAGAGCAGCTTGTATCTGTTCTTGCTGGAAATGAAGCTGGAGAAATTGTTAAGATCTGGTCAGCTTTGGCTGATGCGTTGGCTTTTGATGAGTACGAACTAATCACCGACTCGCAACCAGGCTTTCATGCAACTAGAACATCCCGAATTGAAATTCAGGGTAGAACGGTTGGTTTCTTGGGGGAAATTGACCCATCGGTTCTTTCTTTATTCGAGGTTAGCGAGAGGGTTGCATGTCTTGAGGTTGATATTGATGACCTTTTGTCAATACCTCACGGACACCGCTCATATACGCCTTTTAGTCGTTATCCATCATCGGATATCGACTTGGCATTTGAAGTTGATGAAGGCATCTCGTCGAATGAAGTAAAAAAATGCTTACAAGAACAAGTTGGAGTGCTGCTTGTAGATATCTACCTTTTCGATATTTTCAGAGGTGAACCTGTTTCAGAAGGTCGAAGAAGTCTCGCGTTCAAGTTGCGACTTCAAGCTGAAGACAGGACTCTTACAGACGCAGAGGTGGCGAAAGTCCACGGAGAGTGCATCGAATCGGTTGAGAAAAAGTTTTCTGCAAAACTTCGGAGTTGAATTGGTTCCAGAGATGAACAATATTTGAAAGGATCTGATAATGAAAGCATGGCAAATACACGAGCTGGGAGAACCAAAGGAATCTTTGAAACTCCAAGAGATGGAAACTCCAGAACCCATGGCAGGTCAGTTGTTAGTAGAAGTGGATGCGGTGGGTCTGGCTTTCCCGGATGTGCTTCAATGTCGAGGAGAGTACCAAGTGAAACCACCCCTGCCCTTCACACCAGGAGGTGAAACAGCAGGCAGGGTAATAGCTGTAGGTGAAGGAGTGGAAGATTTCAGTGTAGGCCAGAAGATCATCTCGCTAGGAGGGGGTTTGTCTGAGCAGGCTTTAGTGCATGCACATATGTCTTTTGTTGTGCCCGACTCGGTGGATCAGGTTAAGGCTGCGGCTTTACCAATGAATTATGGAACAACTTGGTTCGCTTTACATGGCCGTGCCCTCATACAGAGTGGAGAAACACTATTGGTGACCGGAGCTTCAGGCGGGACTGGTTCCGCAGCAATACAGTTGGGATTGGCAGCTGGAGCAAGAGTAATAGCAGTGGCGGGTGGTCAGGAGAAAGTGAATGCATGCATAGAGCTTGGCGCAGACGTCGTAATCGACCACAAGGAAGAAGAGGATCTTGTTGAAAAAGTCAGGGAAGTTACAAACAGTCAAGGTGTCGATGTAGCGTATGACCCAGTCGGTGGAGATATGTTCCAAAAAGTAAGAAGATGCATGGCATGGGATGGGCGATTATTGGTCATTGGTTTTGTAGCCGGGATACCAGAGGTGGCGACTAATCATGTGCTACTCAAAAATTATTCAGTGGTGGGAGTCCATTGGGGGGCTTCGTTAGGAAGAGATCCCAGTTCCTTTAAACGGCAAATGGCGTCAGTAGTAGAGTTAAGTGAGGAAGGCAAAGTGGATCCTTTGTTGCATCCGACTTATGCCTTTGACTCTTCAAATCAGGCTCTGCAGGATATTGCTGACCGTAAAGTAGTAGGGAAAGTGGTAGTAGATCTAAATAAAACCTAGAAATATTGTATTTTTATACATAAAACTGTATGATGATACCATGATTTCAGTAGGTATTATTGGGGCTTCGGGTTATACCGGTGCCGAATTATTAAGAATTTGTTCAAAGCACCCTAACTTTGAAGTTAAAACCGCTGTTGCATCGACTTATGCAGGAACAGCTATATCTGATGTTCATGTACATCTTTCACCTGAATTTCCAGAAATGCTGTTTGAGGACAAAGACTCAGCCCCATTAAGTGAATGTGAAATTATTTTTACTGGGTTGCCTCATGGAGCCTCACAAAAAGTAATTCCAGAATTCCTTGAGACTGCAAAACTTATTGTCGATTTGGGAGCTGATTTTAGACTCAAAAACGCCGAAACGTATAAGCAATGGTATGAAGAAGATCACATCGTTCCTGAACTTCTTGATTCTGCGTCTTATGGTCTACCAGAACTTTTTAGAGATGGGCTAGAAAATAGTTCTTTAGTAGCTGCGCCTGGTTGTTACCCCACAGCTGCGTCTCTAGCTTTGGCTCCCTTTATAAGGGCAGGAGCAATTGAATCTGATGAAATTATTGTTGACGCAGCGAGCGGCGCTTCGGGTGCAGGGAAAAATCCTCAACCAAATAGTTTATTTTGTACTATTGATGAGAATTTCGCAGCTTATGGTTTACTTTCGCACCGTC
Source organism: Acidimicrobiaceae bacterium (assembly GCA_002716285.1). Classification (GTDB taxonomy): domain Bacteria; phylum Actinomycetota; class Acidimicrobiia; order Acidimicrobiales; family MedAcidi-G1; genus MedAcidi-G1. The sequence continues at coordinate 8,435 of PBAM01000007.1, read as the reverse complement.
ACACTCCCGAAATTGAACAGGCACTTAGCACTGGTTCAAACGGGAGTTCGATAGGTAATGCATCAGTTTTGTTCACACCACATTTAGCTCCAATGAATCGCGGAATTCTTGCCACTTGCTATGGCAGGGTAAAGGGTGAACTTGACACGGATGCTGCTCTTCAAATTTTGACCGAAGCCTACTCAGGTATGCCTTTTATTGTGGTTAGCGAAAAATCGCCAACCACAAAATCAACTTTTGGATCAAATGCCGCTCATCTCACAGCAAGAGTAGACCCAAGAACAGGACTGTTAGTTTCATTTTGTGCAATAGACAATCTGGGCAAGGGTGCTTCTGGCCAGGCGGTTCAATGTGCAAATATAGTTCTAGGGCTTGATGAGTCTGATGGCCTAAGTGCAACTGGAATAAGCCCATGACAATCACAGATGTTGAAGGTTTTCTAGCTAGTGGCGTGGCCAGCGGAATTAAAAATAACAAAGAACTCGATCTAGCGTTGGTTACGACCGAAGACCAACAACCGGTGCCGGCAGCGGCTGTCTTTACATCAAATAAAATGACAGCAGCACCGGTCTTAGTATCTCGTAAACATCTGGAAGTAACTGGAGGTGCTGCTTCTACTGTTGTTCTCAACAGCGGAAATGCAAATGCAGCCACAGGGGAGCAAGGTTTGCTGGATGCTGAACGGATGTGTCAGTTAACAGCACAAGGTCTTGGATGTGAATCGAGTGAAGTCCTAGTTTGTTCAACAGGATGGATTGGATATCCACTTCCGATGGAAGAGGTTACCTATGGAATAAGAAGTGCAATTGATTCTCTTAAGGATGATCAAGGGACAACAGCTGCAAAAGCAATTATGACCACAGATACGGTTCCTAAAAATACTCTTGTTAAGGCGAAAGGTTTTTTGGTTGGGGGTATATCTAAAGGAGCGGCAATGCTTCAACCGAATATGGCAACAATGCTTTCAGTGCTGACAACTGACGCTGTAATAAACCCGCAGGAGGCTACAAGATTGTTGCAACAAGCAGTTTCAGTTTCCTTTAATTGCCTAACAGTAGATGGAGCAGAATCTACTAATGACACGGTTATTCTCTTAGCAAATGGTAAGTCGGGAGTAGAAGATTCCACGCTCCTTGGAGAGGCTCTGATTGAGGCGTGTAAAGACTTAGCTGTGCAAATGGCTGATGATGCTGAAGGTTCAACTAAAACGGTTTTCCTTCATGTGTCTGGAGCAAAAGACGAAACCGAGGCTGAATTGGCAGCTAGGAGTACAGCTAATAGCCAGTTGATCAAGTGTTCTTGGTATGGGGAAGACCCTTACTGGGGTCGAATAGCGGCACAGATAGGTGCATCTGGAATTCAATTTGATCCTGAGACAATCTCAGTTTCTTATGGAGGTCAAATCGTTTATGCACAAGGAAAAGCCCAAGAAGTCGACTCTGAAGTCTTGGAAAAACACATGTCTCAAAGACGCTTAGAATTACATGTTGATCTGGGACAGGGTAGGGGCGAATCTGATGTGGTTACAACAGATCTAACGCATGCTTACATTGATGAAAATATGAGGACCTCGTGATGAAAAACAAGAATATTAATACCAAAGAAGAACCGGTTTTTTCACCTGAAAGAAGAGCAGGAGTTCTGGTGGAAACTCTTCCCTATATAACAAGATTTGCTGGGAGGGTTGTAGTTGTAAAATTTGGTGGCAGTGCAATGGAAAGCGACGAGTTAGCTGACCAATTCGCCCAGGATATTGTTTTGATGCATTCAGTGGGCATTAAACCTGTAGTCGTTCACGGAGGTGGACCTCAAATTGGTGACTTAGTAGAGAGGCTGGGTTTAAGCACAGAATTCAAGGATGGACAGCGAGTAACTGATAAGGAGACTCTAGAAATAGCCCAGATGGTTCTAGTTGGAAAAGTTAATACAGACATTGTCTCGAGTATCAACGTTCATTCTCCAATAGCTGTAGGTCTCTCAGGAGGTGATTCAAAATTAATCGAAGCAACTCAAAGAGATTCATCGCTTGGTTACGTTGGTGATGTAGTAAAAATAAACCCTTCCATTGTGGATTGCCTTATGGAAGAAAATCTCATTCCCGTGATATCAACCATTGGAACAGATTCAAACGGACAGGCTTACAACATAAATTCAGACACTGTGGCAGCTGCTTTAGCTGGTTCTCTGAAAGCTGAAAGGTTGCTCTACCTGACTGACGTAGAGGGGCTATTAGAAGATGTTTCAGATCCAGCAAGCAAGATCTCAAAGATCGGCATTTCAAGTTTGAATGATTTGATCGATAAAGAAATTGTCAAGTCTGGGATGATCCCCAAAGCACAAGCATGCATTGATGCAATAAAAGAAGGTGTGGGTTCAGCCCATATGGTTGATGGGCGGATACCCCACGTTTTACTTCTCGAATTGTTTACAGATGCTGGAATAGGAACGATGGTTCTACCAGAAGACATGTTGGACTCATTCAAATCTGAAACTCACGAGCAGGATCAATTATGAACTGGTCTGAGTTGTTAATGCCGAATTATGGCACGCCGTCGGTGACATTTGTTAAAGGTTCCGGTACGGAACTCTTCGATAAAGATGGGAAAAGATATTTAGATTTCTTATGCGGAATAGCAGTAACTGGTTTAGGGCACAGCCACCCAAGAATAGCTGACGCTATATCAGAACAAGCAAACACACTTTTGCATGTATCAAACCTTTTTATTACAGAACCACAACTTGAAGTTGCGGCAACTTTAGACAGACTTATAAATACAGAGAATGACCAACCAGGAAAAATTCTATTTCAAAATTCTGGAGCCGAAGCGAACGAAGCTGCCATGAAACTAGCTCGGAAATATCAAGGTATAGGGAAACATGGAGTGGTTTCTGCTTATAAGTCTTTCCACGGCAGGACTATGGCAACTTTGGCTGCAACTGGTCAACCTGAGAAGCATGAACCATTCATGCCTTTGCCAGAGGGATTCCGATACGCCGAATGGAACAATTTAGGTTCTTTTGAAGAAGCTATCGACCCCACGACTGGCGCAATATTAGTTGAACCAATTCAAGGCGAAGGCGGAGTTAACAATGCAGGAAATGACTTCTTACAAGGGCTTCGGAAGCTTTGTGATGAGAAGGGGTTGCTGCTGATAATGGACGAGATTCAAACCGGTCTCGGAAGGACGGGAGAGTGGTTCGGGTTTCACCATGCAGATATCAAACCTGACATTGTAACAATGGCTAAAGGAATGGCTAATGGTGTTCCTATTGGAGCAGTATGGGCAAAATCAGAAATAGCAGACGCTTTTCAACCCGGCGATCATGGTTCCACTTTCGCTGGACAACCGCTAGCAACCTCTGCTGCAAGAGAAACTCTGAGAGTCCTCGAGGAAATTCAAGCACCTAAATTAGCTAAAGAAAAAGGCGAAGAGATGGTTGCAGCAATCACCGATATCGATGGAGTCGACTCGGTTAGAGGTTTAGGGCTTCTGTTAGGAGTGGAAATCGAAAAAGAAAGACTGGTGCAGGGTGATGCACGTGACTTGACGCAGGCTTGTTTAAAAGAGGGACTGGTCGTAAATGGTGTTACACCCACTGCTCTTCGATTGGCGCCACCTTTGACAATTTCTTCAGAAGAAATAATTGAAGGGGCAGAGATTCTTGAGAAGGTTCTAAAAACATGGAAGGAAAAAGCATCATGAGAAGTTTTTTAGAAGTTGACGACCTTACCGTAGGAGAACTTCACAGAGTTCTTGATCTTTGCCTTGACTCTAACCCGCCCAAGGTTTTAGAAGGTGAAGGTGTCGCCTTGGTATTTGAAAAACCTTCGAACCGCACACGTAATTCGATGGAAATGGCCGTTTTCCAATTAGGAGGACACCCGGTCTATATCCGCGGCGAGGAACTAGGTTTTGACAAAAGAGAATCTGTGGAAGATGCAGTTTCAACTCTTTCTGGTTACTACAAATGTATAGCGGCGAGAGTTTTTGATCACAAGACACTCGAGAGAATGGCCCAAGTGGAACTTTGTCCAATTGTAAATCTTCTCTCTGACACAGGTCACCCTATGCAAGCACTAGCTGACGTCATAACACTAGTTAAAGAGTACGGGGACATTAACGGTAAGAGTCTAGCTTTTATAGGTGATGGCAATAATGTGTTTCGTTCTTTAGCAATGGCAGCTGGCATGTTAGGTGCCGAAATTCGTTTTGCTGGACCAAGTGATTACCGCTTGAGTGAAATAGATAAGGACAGACTGGCTGCAGTTGATGTAAAAGTTAATGAATTTGATTTTGCACAAGATGCGGCTGATGGTGCAAATATTGTTTATACAGATGTATGGACCTCAATGGGCCAAGAATCCGAGATGGAAGAAAGAAAAAGAGCTTTCGAAGCATTTACGGTGGACAGCAATTTAATGGGATCTACATCATCAGACGCTGTTTTCCTCCACTGTCTTCCTGCTCACAGAGGTGAAGAAGTAACAGCGGAAGTGATAGACGGACCAAAGAGTCGTGTATGGAGTCAATCGGAAAACAGAATGCATGCAGCCCGTGGGTTGCTTGCGTGGCTTCTAGCTGAAGGTCAGGAAAATGAGTAAATCACAAAGACAACATTTACTTGCAAAGATACTTGAAGAACAGGCTGTCTCAAGTCAAGCAAAACTTGTCGAACTGCTTAAGGCTGAAGGTATAGAAGNCACTCAAGCCACGCTCTCACGCGACCTTGAAGAACTCGGAGCTGTCAAGGTGAGAGTTCCTGTAGGCGACAGTNTCTATGCAGTGCCAGACAATCCNACAGAAAGAGTCTTACCAGTTGANTATCTCAGGCGTGTATTAGGAGAGTGGCTAGTAGAAGTATCAGTTTCAAACAACATCGTTGTTTTAAGGACACCACCCGGCTCTGCACACGTTGTAGCGTCGGCAGTTGACAGAGCGAGTCTTCCAGAAATCATAGGGACGGTTGCAGGAGATGACACTGTCATATTGGTGGCTGCTTCAGATACCACTGGTGAGAAAGTATCTGAGAAATTAAAAGATTTAGCAGGTATTAGAACCGCTAATTAGTGAATGAGAGAAATATGAAAGATATTAAAAAGGTTGTACTTGCTTATTCAGGAGGTCTCGATACTTCCATAATCNTAAAATGGCTCCAGGANACTTATGACTGTGAAGTTGTGACATTTACTGCAGATCTCGGTCAGGGAGAGGAGCTTGAACCAGCGCGGAGTAAAGCTCAAAGCATGGATGTAAAAGAGATCTATATCGAAGATTTGAGAGACGAGTTTGTCTCTGAGTATGTGTTTCCAATGTTTAGAGCGAATGCTATTTATGAAGGAGAGTACCTTCTAGGGACTTCTATAGCGAGACCTCTTATCGCAAAAAGATTAGTTGAGATAGCAGAAGAGACAGGAGCGGATGCCATTAGTCATGGAGCGACAGGCAANGGCAACGATCAGGTTCGTTTTGAGCTCGGAGCTTATGCCCTCAATCCGAGTATCAACATAATTGCACCATGGAGAGAATGGGATCTCGGTTCAAGAAAAAGCCTCCTAGATTATGCCGAGAAACATGGAATACCAGTTGAAATGAAAAGAGGCAATGAGTCGCCCTACTCAATGGATGCGAATCTTCTCCACATTTCTTACGAAGGTGGTCCTTTAGAAGATCCATGGAAGGAACCTTCTACGGAGATGTGGCGTTGGACAGTGAATCCAGAACTTGCACCTAATGAAGCCACCTATTTGGATTTGGAGTTCGAAAATGGGGATCCAATTGGAATCGATGGTGTAAAAATGTCCCCTGCGGAGCTTTTAAATGAACTAAANAGGTTAGGTGGGGCTAATGGNGTGGGAAGAACCGACATAGTGGAAAACCGTTATGTNGGTATGAAATCAAGAGGAGCTTACGAAACTCCGGGTGGGTCAATCCTGCTCAAAGCACACAGAGCTATTGAGTCAATAACTTTAGACAGAGGCGTAGCTCATCTAAAAGATGAATTGATGCCCAAATATGCAGAGTTAATTTATAACGGTTACTGGTTCAGCCCAGAGAGGGAAATGCTTCAAACCGCCATAGATCACTCACAAAGATGGGTAAATGGAAAAGTTAGACTCAANCTCTATAAGGGCAACATAGAAATTACCGGAAGAGAGTCAGAAGANACTTTGTTTGATGAGGCCATAGCTACTTTTGAAGATGATTCCGGAGCATACAATCAAGCAGATGCTGAGGGATTCATAAGACTGAATGCTCTAAGACTGCGCACTGAATCGTTAAGAGATTCAAAGCGTGGTGGAAAACAAGGAGGAGCATAATGGCAACTTTGTGGGAAGGGAGACTGAGCGGGGCGACAACAGATGCATTAAAAGCCTTAAATGACAGTCTTCAAATAGACAAAAGGTTATATAGGGAAGATATCTCAGGNTCAANAGCCCANGTAAAAATGCTCGTTTCTGTNGGTCTGATNGANGAGTCTGATGGNGAGCTGATTCTTGATGCNCTTAAGACGACTGAAGAAGAGATGACATCAGGATCTTTTGTTTTTCAGCCTGAAGATGAGGATATACACACAGCTGTTGAAAGAAGAGTCACAGAAATTGCCGGTGAGGCCGGAGCTCGGATGCACACGGGTAGGAGCAGAAATGATCAAGTGGTAACGGATCTCAGACTATGGACATTAAAGAACCTAGATGAGCTAGCAGCACTCGTTGTTTCTTTGCAGAAGTCACTGATTGAACAAGCTGAAAAAGCAGAAGCGACACGNCTACCGGGATACACCCATTTACAACAGGCCCAACCGGTGCTTTTATCACATCATCTGTTAGCTCATGCTTGGGCTCTTTCAAGAGATTTTGACAGAATCATAGAAACACGTTCCAGAACAGACGTATCTCCTTTGGGAGCAGGAGCATTAGCTGGTTCTTCCTTACCCATAGATCCCATAATGACTTCAGAAACCCTAGGTTTCTCAGAAACTTTCAAAAATTCACTTGATGCTGTTTCTGATAGAGACTTTGTAGCTGAGGCAATTTTCGTCAATGCGTTATTAGCTGTTCACCTTTCCAGAATCGGAGAGGAGCTTGTGCTTTGGTCCAGTGAAGAGTTCGGGTTTGTGGATATAGATGATGCGTACACTACGGGTTCCTCCATGCTTCCTCAGAAAAAGAACCCAGATATAGCTGAGTTAGCAAGAGCCAAAACAGGAAGAATAGTTGGACACTTAGCAGGACTATTAACAGTTTTGAAAGGGCTGCCCTTGACTTACAACAAAGATCTGCAAGAAGACAAGGAACCTTTATTCGATTCTTTTGACACAAACACTTTGGTTCTAACGGCATTAACGGGAATTTTTGATTCTATTACTTTCAACAAGGAAGAAATGACTCAAGCAGCTGATAAGCCTTTCTCGGTGGCAATAGACCTAGCGGAATATCTAGTGCATAAAGGGATGCCTTTTAGGGAAGCCCATTCGTTGATCGGCGGACTAGTCAAAGCTTCAATAGAAGATAAAANGGATTTCAACAAGGTTGTATTAGAAAATGAGAATTTCGGACCTGAGATAGAAGATTTTTTCAAACCAGAGATGGCTATCAAAAGACGTATCACGCCGGGAAGCACGGGTTTAGATGCTGTAGAGGTTCAAAAAGAACAAATTAAGAAACGTTTAGAAATACAAATTGCCATGATGTCAAGATGACATATTCAATGGACATTAAGGTCCGTTATGGAGAAGTTGATAGACAAGGAGTTGTTTTTAACGCCCACTACCTTGCGTATCTAGATGATGTAGTTGATAGTTGGCTACGCGAATTCGAAGGGGATTTTGAATCTCTGGGGTGGGATTTGATGCTCAAAAACGTCAACTTGGAATGGCATGGACCAGCAGGGATAGGAGAGGTGTTGAATGTCGAGGCATATGTCAGTAGATGGGGAAATACTTCTTTTGATGTGTCCTTTGAGGTGAAAGTCGAAAATAGGCTTGTTCTGACTGCAACAATTGTTTACGTCGGTGTAAAGACAGGTACAACTGAAACGTTAGAAGCACCAGAACAAATTCGCGAGTATCTTTCAAATGAAAAAGTTTCTTGAGAAAAACGACTTTGACAGTCTGACAGATATCTCTGTTGCTCAAATAATAGCTTCTTGTAATAACTCAAAATTTCGAAACGATTTTCTAGATTTCGTTGAGAAGTTTCCAGATCATTTAGATCGAACGTGCCAGACCGGGCATTTGACTGGCTCCTCACTATTAGTGAGGGAGGAAGATCACAAAATTTTACTCTTATTCCACACAAAACTCCAAAAATGGTTACAGCCAGGAGGACATGCGGACGGTGACCCTAATTTAGCTCGAGTGGCACTTAGAGAAGCCGAAGAAGAGACTGGGATCAATCACTTAAAGATTTACCAAATTCCAATAGATCTTGACAT
>PBAM01000006.1 GCA_002716285.1 Acidimicrobiaceae bacterium | reverse complement strand
CTAGGTTTGCAATAAATTCTGTTGCTTCCGGTGTGAAAACCTGATCGCGACGCGAGTGCTCAGTGATTTGAATTTCAGACATAGGCATAGGTATTGACTCTACAAATAAGTTGTCCGCGAAAGGCGACATTTCAGTCTTTTATAATGCCTTCGTTTTTTGAAATTTTCTCGTTCACATATGCGACCCACTGGGACATGTCTAATTCTTTTCCATCCCAGATGATTCCGGTATGGGTTACGAAACGGTCATTTTTCCATAAGTGAAGTTGAAAGCCTGGAGGTTCATCTACCGCAGAGCCGTTTTTAGGATTCAAGTCAAGTTTCAATTGATTACCAGTTGAAGGACATACTGAGATCATCGTGGAAGCGAAAGATGTTTGAATAGATCTGTGTAAATGGCCCGAAACTACCAACTTAACTTGAGGGTTGTTTCTAATTATTTTTTCGAGACGATCAGCAGATTTCAAACCTGAAAGGTCCATGAAGTTAATACCAGTTTCAAATGGTGGAAAGTGAGTGAAAATGAGAGTTGGTTTGTCTTTCTCTTTTGAGAGAACTGTGGAGAGCCAGAGTTCATGGTCCTCGCTGAAAAGAGCATCATGCCGTCCAGGGAGGGAAGTGTCCAAGGCAATCAGTCGTACAGGAAAATCATCGATTACGTAGCTGCAGTGGTTTTCTGGTATCTCGTCAGGAAGTTTTGAGGAAAAAGCATTAAGAAATTCTGAGCGTTCATCATGGTTGCCAGGAAGCGGCAAGAGTGGAGCATTTAAAGAAGAGAGCATTTCAAGCAGTAGTGAATACTGTTCTTTGGTCCCATCGTCAGTTAAATCACCCGTAACTAAAACCACATCTGGTTGAGGCTCAAGGGAGTTTAATAGTTGGACTGCTTTTTTGAGAGTTTCTGAAGTATCCACAAGCTCGCCAAACATGCCTAGATGATCACGAATGTGTGTGTCGGAAATTTGAGCAATTAACACAAGGTGATGTTAGAGGGGTATGAGTGAAAAAAACAAAATTTTCTAAATATAGAAGAGTTAATTGGTCACAGTGCTTGTGTGCTTCGAATATATGCCGGTATATACACGCTAAAACAGTCCGAGGGGCGCTTTTGAGCGGGTGACGAGAATCGAACTCGCATCATCAGCTTGGAAGGCTGAGGTTCTAGCCGTTGAACTACACCCGCAGTCAGTATCGATAGTAGCGGTCAGAGTTTCTTCTGAGGTGCAAATTAGAGAGAATCATGATGTTTAGAGAAGTGAGTGTGGCGATACACTCTCATGTCTGTGGATTCAAAAATTACAACCCAAGATGACGACAAAGTTAAATTAAGTGTCGTAATAGAAGACGAAGAATTTGACCGTGAAGTTGGCGAAGCTTTAAAGCGAATTTCGAAAAATATAAAACTACCTGGCTTTCGACCAGGAAAAATCCCCAGGAAGGTAATCGAAGCCCGGCTTGGACCGGCCGCTGGCAGGCAAGACGCTCTTGAGCATTCATTACCTGCCTACTATGGCAGAGCTTTGATTGAGAACGAAGTGGATGCTATTGGTCCGCCGGAGATTGAAATCACCAGTGATATGAGTCATGGTTCCGTTACGTTCGATGCAACTGTCCCGATTCGACCCAAACCTTCGATAAGTGGACATGGATCCTTGGAAGTTGAGGTTCCTTCGCCAGAAGTAACGGAAGAGGAATTCCAGACCCAACTGGATTCAATGAGAAAACATTTAGCAACACTTGAAGAAGCTGAAAAGCCCGCTGAAGAGGGTGACCTTGTCACAATTGATATAGAAGGAACACAAGACGGTGAAGCGGTGCCTGGCCTCAGTGCAACTGATTACCTCTATGAGGTCGGCAGCGGAACAGTTTTACCTGAAGTCGATGAGTATTTAACTGGTAGCTCAGAAGGAGATCATCTCGAATTCGAGGCAAAACATCCCACAGAAGAAGAAAGTCTATTTTCTGTAGCAATCAAGGTGGGGCAAGTGCAGATCCGCATTTTGCCCGAAGTGGACAATGAGTTTGCTTCCCAAGTATCCGAATTCGAAACAGCGGACGAGTTGCTAGTCGACCTCAGGCGTCGAATGAATGAAACAAAATGTGAACAGGTTGGAATGATAGCTCGTGACCTCATAGCGAAAGAAATAGGTGATTTAGTTGAAATTGAGCTTCCGGAAGAATTAATAGAAAGTGAGATAGATCGAAGGATTAGAGACTTAGAAATGAGACTTAATTCGCAAGGTCTTGAACTGGACAAATATCTGGAAGCAACCGGTGGAGAAATCGAAGCAATAAGAGAAGACTTTCGTGAGACTGCAGAAGTCTCAGCTCGTATCGATTTAGGTCTACGTGCGGTTGCTCATGTTGAATATTTAGATGAAGAGGAAGAAGCTTTCGAGAACTATTTAGGAAAGATGGCTACACAAATGCAGATGAAGGCAGAAGAACTTCATGATGCTTTGAAACAGTCTGGAAGACTAATTGATGTTCGTGCAGATATAGCAAAAGAAGCCGCTTTACAGTGGATTTTTGATCGAGTAAAACTTCTAGATGAGGATGGAAATCAAGTGGATTCAGCAATTTTGGAGGTCAAAGAACCAGATATCCCTGACATGACCCCAAAAATAAGCGAAAATGATTATGTAAGAGCGGACGATCTGAGCGAAGATGATTTGATGGATGATCAAATCAGCGACCCAGAAAACAATGACGGAGATGATGAATTATGACTCTTGCTGACTTAAGCATCAGTAATTATCTAGTCCCAACGGTTGTTGAACAGACAAATCGTGGGGAAAGAGCTTTTGATCTCTATTCGCGTCTTTTGAAAGAGAACATCATTTTTCTAGGCACACCCATAGATGATGTGGTAGCAAATTTGGTTTGCGCGCAACTTTTACACTTAGAGTCAGAAAACCCAGATCGTGATATAAGTCTTTACATAAATTCCCCTGGGGGTGATATAAATGCCCTCTTCGCGATTTATGACACCATGCAGTACATAAAACCTGACATAACAACAATATGTTTCGGTCAGGCTGCTTCTGCAGCGGCGGTACTGCTTGCAGCGGGATCTAAAGGAAAGAGGTTAGCTCTTCCTCATGCTCGTGTTCTTATACATCAACCTTATGCCGGTGCTGAAGGGCAGGTGTCAGATATAGAACTAGCGTCAAGAGAAATTCAAAGATTGAAAGTCCAGTTGGAGGAAATTTTAGCTAAACACACAGGACAGGCGACAGAAAAAATTCATGATGACACTGATCGTGATTTTGTAATGACTGCGTCTGAAGCGGTGGAGTATGGAATAATTGATGAAGTAATTGATTCAAGAAATTTTGCGGATAACAGCGGAGCTATTTCGGTAGTTACCTGATTGTGATAGTAGTTAAGAGAATGCAGGAAAGGGCGATTTAAAGTGGCTAAGTTTGGAGAAGGCGGAGAACTCCTAAAGTGCTCATTTTGTGGCAAAACACAAAAGCAGGTAAAGAAATTAATTGCTGGACCTGGGGTCTATATATGCGACGAGTGTATAGATCTTTGCAATGAGATAATCGAAGAAGAGCTTTCCGAAACTTCGGAGTTCACACTGACGGAGTTGCCTAAACCTCGTGAAATTTTTTCGTTTCTTGATGAATATATTGTTGGTCAATCACAAGCTAAGAAAATTCTTTCTGTAGCTGTATACAACCATTACAAGCGAATAAAAACTGCAAGCGTTTCAGTTGAAGATGTTGAGGTTGCGAAATCGAACATTCTTCTCATAGGGCCGACTGGATGTGGTAAGACCTTGATGGCACAAACACTCGCAAGAATGTTAAATGTTCCATTCGCTATTGCAGATGCTACAGCTCTGACAGAGGCCGGCTATGTAGGCGAAGATGTAGAAAACATTCTCCTCAAACTTATTCAAGCAGCGGACTACGATATTAAAAAAGCTGAAACAGGAATAATCTATATAGACGAGGTTGACAAAGTAGCCAGGAAGAGCGAAAACCCCTCAATAACAAGAGATGTTTCAGGTGAAGGTGTTCAACAGGCTCTATTGAAAATTTTAGAAGGCACGAAAGCTTCCGTGCCACCACAAGGTGGAAGAAAACACCCCCATCAAGAATTTCTGCAGATAGATACAACAAATATTTTGTTTATTTGTGGCGGTGCTTTTGCTGGACTTGAAGGAACGATAGAAACGCGTCTTGGGGGTTCTGGTGTTGGTTTCGGTGCTGATATACGTTCCGCTCAAGAGAAAGATTTAGGAGCACTTTTTTCAGGGGTCTTACCTGAGGATTTAGTCAAGTTTGGTTTGATACCTGAATTCATTGGACGACTCCCAGTAGTGGCCACAGTTTCACAACTTGATGTGGAAGCTTTGAAAAAGATTTTGACCGAACCTAGAAATGCTCTAATAAAACAGTATGAGAAAATTTTCGAGTTTGAAGACATTGAACTTGAGGTAACTGAAGGAGCCCTGAACGCTATTTCTGAGCAGGCTCTTGAGAGAGGAACAGGAGCTCGAGGTTTGAGGGCAATACTTGAAGAAGTTTTGCTAGACCCTATGTATGAATTACCTGGTGACAAAACCGCAGGTCGTGTAGTTGTAGATGATGAAACAGTTATCCAGCGAGAGCTCCCAAAAATTGAACCAAGAGATGAAGAACAGACAGATCGCGCCGCTTCTTAAGTTCACTAGCAATACCCTAAAGAGGTATGAATTTTAGGGAAGCTCTGCAGTACTTGGATCGTTTTATAAACAGAGAAGCGACTGCAGGGCGTATTCACGGATTGAGCTTGGCCGCAATGTCGCAACTGGTTGAATGCATGGGTGAGCCCCATAAAGATTTGCGAGCCATTCACGTAACTGGAACAAATGGAAAAGGTTCTGTTGTGAGTATGACTGAATCTCTACTTTCTTCAAAAGGGTTGAGAGTCGGGTCCTACATGAGTCCGCATGTTGACACCATTCGAGAGCGTTTCACCCTTGCGGGTTCGCAGATCACTGAAGAAGTATTCTCGGAAATAATTTTTGACGTTTCTCGATATGTGGAGAACTATGAATTAGAACCTAGTTATTTTGAACTACTGACTGCAGCTGCAATTCTACTGTTCAGCAATGAGGGTGTTGACGCAGCTGTTGTCGAGGTTGGAATACTTGGACGCTTTGATGCAACGAATGTTCTTGACGGGGAAATTGCTGTCATAACAAATATAGGAAAAGACCATACCGATGGATCGGAAGGTTGGAGAAGGTCAATTGCAGCGGAGAAAGCTGGAATAATTGTTGAGGGTAAACCTTTATTGCTGGGCAACGCTGAAGAAGATGTCGTTGATTTGTTTGTATCAGAAAATCCAGAGCCCATATTTCAATATGGGAAGGACTTTTTAGTTGAAGATGCTCTTCCTGCTGTTGGGGGACAAGTTGTTAATGTAAAAGGCATTTTTGGCCAGTATGAAGAAATTTTTCTACCCCTATACGGGAAACGTCAAGCACAAAATGCTGCACTGTCATTAGCGACTGCAGAAGTTTTCCTAGAAGGCCCACTCCCAGAAGAAGTCGTTGAAAGTGCCTTTGGAGAGTTGCTGATTCCAGGTCGCTTAGAAATTCTTTCGCGCAGACCTGTAATTCTAGTAGACGGAGCACACAATAAGGATTCAGCAAGTCATCTAGCGGAGACCATTAATGATGTTTTCCCAGAGAGTCGAAGAATTCTGATCCTGGGGATACTGGAACCTCATTCTCCTGAGGAAATATTTACAGAGCTTAAAGGTATTTCCCCTGAGCTTGTGATTGTTTGTGCGGCACCTTCTCCAAGGGCGATTGACCCCAACGAACTAGAAGAGGTTGCGATGAGACTCGGATTGGATGTGGAGAGGGCAGAGAATCCATATGAGGCGACTTTAAAGGCGTTGAGAATAGGTGATGAAGAAGACCTCATAGTTGCTGCAGGTTCCTTTTACAACATTTCCGAGGTTCGACGCGCTGTTGAAGATTTTCAAACCGCAACATCTGAAATTTGAAGAGACGCAATTAAGTTTCTTTCTAGGTCATAGCATGTTCACATGAGTAGAACTTTTGTAATGTGCAAACCAGACGCTGTAGAGAGAAAACTGGTTGGTGAGATAATCCGTCGTCTTGAGGAGGCGAACTTAACTATCGTCGCCGCGGAGTTAAGAAAATTAAATCCCGAGCTTCTTTCACAGCATTATGAAGAACATGTAGGAAAGCCGTTTTATGATGAACTGGTGACTTTCATGTCCAGATCATCTGCGATGCTTATGGTCTTGGAAGGCGAAGGAGAAACATTTGCCGTTGCTCGACAGTTGATGGGAGCCACGGATCCTGCGCAGGCGGAAGCAGGAACCATAAGGGGTGATCTAGGTACCGAGATGCCTGAAAACCTCATACACGGTTCAGATTCTGAAGAATCTGCAAAACGTGAGATATCTATCTTTTTCCCAGAACTATGAATCACCCTCTGGGTGGTTATATGTGCGCTCAGAGTGGTAAAAACGTTTCAGTCGGGCTAACGTCTAGGGACAGTTATGTACTTAACTGTAAGTATTGAGAGCATATGTTTAATGTTCTTATGAGCCAAAAAATCAGAAAGTAAATGGCAATGAATACTCAAATCGAACAGGTTACTGGTGCAACTTTTTTTGGTGGCCGTGATATCGCAGTTGATTTGGGTACAGCTAACACTCTTGTCTACGTAAGAGGTGATGGGATTGTTCTCGATGAACCTTCCGTTGTAGCGCAGGATACTCGGGACGGAGCACTTTTAGAGGTAGGAACAAAAGCCAAGTTAATGATAGGCCGTACCCCAGGATATATACAGGCAATTAGCCCTTTGGAAGATGGAGTGATAGCTGACTTTGACGCATGTGAAAAAATGCTTCGCTACTTTATTCAACAGGTTCATAGTCGAAGGTGGGCAAAACCAAGAATGGTCATTTGTGTGCCGTCAGGAGTTACAGGAGTTGAAAGAAGAGCCGTTCAGGAAGCGGCTGAACATGCTGGAGCAAGATCACCCGCTTACATAATTGAAGAACCTATGGCAGCAGCTATTGGAGCAGGTTTACCCATTGCTGAACCAACCGGCAGTATGGTCGTCGATATAGGCGGAGGCACTACGGAAGTAGCAATGATTTCGTTGGGAGGCATTGTTGCTAGTCAATCCATACGGATAGCTGGAAATGAACTAGATGAAGCAATTATTCAGCACCTAAAACAAGAACATGGTGTAGCTGTTGGAGTTAGGACTGCGGAAAAGATTAAAATGCAATTCGGCTCCGCCTCCTCGCTTGAAGAGGAGTTGAGGCTCGAAGTTCCTGCAGCTGACCTAGGGACAGGGTTGCCTCGAAAAGTGAAGTTTACAACTACTGAAATTCGAGAGGCGATTGCATTTCCTTTAATGGCAATAATTGATGCGATCAAAGTAACCATAGATTCAACTCCACCAGAACTAACAGCTGATGTCATGGACAGAGGAGTCATGTTAACCGGTGGTGGGGCTTTACTCGTAGGACTTGTCGAGAGACTCACCGAAGAAATAGGAATGAAGGTCCTGATGGCACCCGACCCATTACACTCAGTGGTTCTAGGAGCTGGAAGAGCATTAGAAGAGATTGACCGTTTCGGAACCATTTTCTTCGGCAGTAATCAGGAGTAACACACGTGCCCAACAGGTCAAGTGATAGGCCGAGGGTTGTTTTACTCGTGTTAATGGTGGCAGCTTTAACGCTACTAACTGCTCAGTTTAGAGACTTTCTTCCGGTAGACGATTTTCAACAAGGTTTTCGCGACGTCATCAGTCCATTTCGTAAAGTTGTTGATAGAGCAACTGACCCTTTCCAGACAGTCTGGAAAGGAATTTTCAATTACGAAGAAGTAAGTGATGAAAATGAACGCTTACAGATGGAAATAGCACGAATGAGAGGAGAAGAACTAAGGGATGAAGCCGATCGTGAACTCCTTGAAAGACTTTTGGGAGAAGTGGATATAGATTACCTAGAGTTGGAAACTGTGGTGGCCCGAATAATTGGAGTACCAGGCGGAAATTACAACAGTCATGTTGTTGAGATAAATAAAGGCACGGATGATGGACTAGAAGAAGGTGCCGGTGTAATAACAAAAGCTGGGCTCGTGGGTTATCTGTATGAAGTTGACCGTTCAACTTCTCTAGTGAGACTTGCGACTCATCCAGATTTCAGAGTCGGAGTCCGACTAATCAATTCTCAAGACGAAGGATTGGCGCGTGGAAATGGCTCAGTTGGTGTCTTGATACTCGATGCAGGAATAAATATTGATGCTGAAGTTTCAATCGGTGAAGTTGTAGTCACATCAGGTGGAAGAAGCATTTTCCCTCAAGACATTCCCGTTGGAAGAGTCAACGACCCAGACAAAGAAGCTGACTATGCACGTTCGATAGAAATTGATTTATCAGCATCGTTAGAGAATTTGAGTTTCCTAAATGTGATTTTGGAAACAAGGGAGAATTAAAGCAAGTGAATACAGGGCTAAGAGTTTTGACTCTTCTCATTACCGCAGCAATTCTTCAATCTTCAATCTTTACTGAAATGCGTATTGATGGCATGGGGGTAGAACTTCTTTTATTGATTGCTATATTGTCTGGTTATCACGGGGGTCCTATCCGTGGAGCTTATGTTTCTTTTTGGACTGGCCTGGTCAATGATTGTATAGTTGCATCTCCTTTAGGGATACATGCTCTTATTTATCCGGTAATTGCTGTAGCAGTAAGCAACCTGGAAGAGAGATTCATCAACGAGAAAAGAATTATTCGAGCTTTTGGAGTAGCTTTGACTGTTGCTACGGGTGTCTTTTTAACCGCAGCTGTAGGACATATTTTTGGAGAGAAGACCTTTAATACAAACTCCTTGCCGGAAACTGCAATTATTGCCGGAGTCATGACAACCTTTTTTTCTTATCCACTTAGCCGAATTGTAAATTGGACAGTGTCGAGTGGTATGCCACAAGAAGTTAAAACCCGCCTTACAGGGAGTTCTCGTTGAGAGAGGAAATAATTCGCTACCGAATGCGAGTATTAGCAGTAGTAGCTTTATCCATGTTTCTTGCATTAACTGCGAGGCTTTGGTATCTCCAGGCTTTGAAATCAGATGAGGCTAAAGACATTGCTACAACAAATATTACTCGAGTCATAAATATTGAAGCTCCGAGAGGGCAGATTTACGACTCGTCTGGAAAATTACTCGTTGGTAACAGGATTGTCGCGTCGGTGACTCTTAATCCTAAAGAAATTGAGGAGTCAGAAATGGACCCTCAGAAACTTTATGAGATGTTGACTGAAATAGCGATTGAAATAAATCGTTCTGGAAAACTAATAAAAGTCGCAGATATTGAAGCGATGCTCGAGAATTCTTCTTATGGGCCTTATGACGACATCCCGGTTGCTGTAGATATACCTGAAGATTTACTCGTTTATTTTGGAGAGAGGCCTAATCGTTATCCTGGGGTGAGAGTGGCCGACCGTTCTGTTCGTTCTTACCTCTATGGATCATTGGCTGGCCATGTTCTCGGCTGGGTGGGCCCAGTTAATAATTTTGAACTCTCAAACAGAAAACCAGCAGAAGGGAAAGTTTACTCCCTAAGAGATCAGATAGGTAAATCTGGGATTGAGTTGATGTTTGAAGATGATCTTAGAGGGGAGAACGGCAAAAAGGTGGTTGAGGTTGATAGGAAGGGAAGGGTGATACGCGAAAGAGTAGACCTTTTTCAACCTCCAATAGCAGGAAACGACGTTCATTTGACAATAGATATAGATCTGCAGGGTCTCCTTGAAAATGAGCTTGAAAGGAGTATCTATCTATCTCGAGAGCAAATTCCCGAAACATTAGAAGACGGTAAAGAACCTCTACCATTTACAGCTCCGGGAGGTTCGAGTGTGATCATTTCTCCAAAAAGTGGAGAAGTTAAAGCTATGGCCTCATTTCCCACCTACGACCCCAATGAGTCAATCGGAGGTTATTCTTTGTCTCGCTGGGCAGAATTAAATGATCCAGTAAATGATTTGCCAATGTTCAATAGAGCTATTCAAGGTGAATATGCGCCCGGTTCGACTTTCAAAGTCTTTACAGCTCATGCAGCATGGCACGAGGATGTTTTTGGAACTGGAAGGGTAAAAGAAGCTGACCAACCTATAGACGACCCAGGTGAATATTTTTTACAAAGTTGTCGTGCCGATGTGGAAGATTTAGAGACA
Organism: Acidimicrobiaceae bacterium; assembly: GCA_002716285.1. GTDB lineage: Bacteria > Actinomycetota > Acidimicrobiia > Acidimicrobiales > MedAcidi-G1 > MedAcidi-G1. The sequence continues at coordinate 45,159 of PBAM01000006.1, read as the reverse complement.
GCTGGAGGGTGTGTTTTCAGAAATGCTGGAAGTAAACCATATGAAAATGTTGATCTAACTAGAAGCCTTACTGTTTCAAGTGATGTTTATTATTACACAATTGGAGAATCTATTTATATAAATCCAAAGCACCCTGATAACGCGATCCAAGAGACGGCAGTTTCATATGGGCTCGGAATGCAGACTGGAATTCAATTGCCTTTTGAACAAGATGGGTACATTCCAACTCCTGAGAAACGAAAGAAACGCCACGAAGAGAATCCTGAAATTTTTCCGAACGGAAAATGGTATCCGGGAGACAATGTAAACATTTCTGTTGGTCAAGGAGACGTACTTGTAACTCCTCTCCAACTGGCTAATGCATACGCAACATTTGCGAATGGCGGAACAAATTTCGCCCCAAATATTGTTGCATATGTATTTGACAGGAATGGTGAAATGCTTAAAGAGTTTGGCAAAAGGGTTAAGAGGGAAATTGAAATTGACCTGGACTTCAGAAATAGAGTGCTCAGAGGACTTGTGGGCGTAACAGAAGATATAGAAGGAACTGCTTATTGGGCGTTTAATTCAGTAGCTACAGATGGTGCATTTTTTCCACTAGAAGACTTCCCAACAGCCGCAAAAACCGGAACAGCTGAGGTTAGAGGCAAAGCTGACTCATCTGTATTTGCAGCAATAACTCCAGCTCAGGACCCGGATTATGTAATGGTAGCGATGCTAGAAGAAGCCGGATTCGGTAGTGCTGTCGCAGCACCCATGAGCGCCAGAGTTTTACAGAAAGTAGTAGAAGACAGGGTTCCAGAAGCACTAACAACCGAAAACCGTTATGCAGTTTCTGCTTCATTGCCACTATGCATCGACTGGTATATTTGGCGAGAAAGCGACTCGTTGAAAAATTTAGAAAGTTTCAGTGAATCTGAAGTGGAGATTTTCGGACCTGCTTTGAGTCCAGATGGAACTGTTAGGGTTCGTGGAATCGAAATCAATTGTGATCAGGTAATTCAATCTCTCTTATCACCCACTGATCAGTTAAGTATTTCCTCGAGTATGGAGTAGATGAGATGGTTGATATCAGAACTCCAAATTTCGGGAAAAGTAAACTTTTACGCCATGTTGATTTCTCGATTCCGGTACTTGCCCTACTTCTAAGTGGAGTTGGGTTGTTGATGATTTATTCAGCAACTAAAAAACCTTTTGAGATAGTAGCGAAAAGTGAAATTTTGTACGTTCAAAAGCAGGCGATTTTTCTCCTGTTAGGAGTCGTCGGGATGCTAATTGTCGCAACAATCGGTCATAAAAGGCTTCAAAGACTTGCTCCTTTAATATATTTAGTCATCCTCGGATTGCTTTTTTCGGTTCTATTTTTGGGTGTTGAGAAAAAAGGAACTAAAGGTTGGTATGAATTGGGAATTTACCAATTTCAACCTTCGGAATACTGCAAAATCGGAATCGTGGTTGTGCTTGCATTCTTGCTTAGTGGTGACGAGACAATAAGCAAGAAAAGACTAGTAGCGACACTTATTGCCGCTGCTTTACCGATTGCGGCTATCCTCGCCCAGCCTGATTTAGGAACGATTCTTGTGTATGGAGCGATCACGGCCGGGATGGTGGTGGCAGCTGGTATCCAAGGGCGTTATTTGCTTATCCTGTTTCTAATTCTATTGACAGGAGTAATAGCTGTATTTGAGTCGGAAACCCTTGAGGATTATCAAGTTTCAAGATTGCTGGTTTTTGTTAATGATGATGAATCCACAGCTGCAAGTTACAACCTTGAACAAGCACAAATAGCAATAGGTAATGGTGGAATTACTGGAAGTGGACTGTTTGAAGGCACACAAAATAAATCAGATTTAGTTCCCGAACAACAAACAGATTTCATATTTACAGTGATCGCAGAAGAAACAGGGTTTTTGGGAAGTATTTTTGTTTTAACGCTAATAGGACTTTTGTTGCTCAGGATTTGGCGAATTGGAAGATTGGCTGAAGACACTTTTGGTTTGCTGATTTCTGTTGGAATATTCTGCATGATTCTTTTCCAAACCTTTCAGAGCGTCGGAATGTCAACTGGAATTATGCCGATTACAGGAATTCCGTTACCTCTAATTAGTTACGGCGGATCTTCTGTTGTAGCTACTTTCCTTGGACTGGGATTAGTTGAAAGTGTTCACATGCGACGTCACGAGAGATCAAATTAAGTGCTTTTAATCAATCTCAAAAACAAAGCGCTACTATTAAACCCATGAGTTCGCTATGGGATGAACTCGAACAGTTTCTAGATGATGTAGAGAAGCCTGCAAGGTATATAGGTGGAGAAGACGGGGCGATTGATCCTGAACATTCTCCGGAGAAGGCTTCGTGGCTTCTCATCTATCCAGATACATACGAGATCGGCCTACCTAATCAAGGTTTACAGATACTTTATGAAATATTGAACGAACGCGATGATTCAGTTGCGGAACGTTCGTATGCGCCTTGGGTGGATATGTCACGTGAGATGAGAAAACGCAAAATTCCACTATTCTCAGTCGATACCCATCGTGCCGCTGGAGAGTTTGACATTTTGGCGTTCAACCTTTCTGCAGAGTTGGTTTATACGAACCTGTTGGAATGTTTGGATCTGTCTGATGTTCCTCTCTATTCAAAGGATCGAAATGCAGAGCACCCTATTGTTATTGCGGGAGGTCATTGCACTTATAATCCAGAACCTTTTGCGGACTTTATAGATATCGCCGTATTGGGAGATGGGGAAGAAGTAGTAGGGGAGATAAGCGAAATATTTTCTCATTGGAAGTCAAAATCAGGAAAGGAACTTGATAGAAGTGGGTTGTTGCGGGAACTCGCAGGATTAGCCGGTGTTTATGTTCCTTCACTTTATGAAACTACTTTTTCAAAAGGAAGACTTGTTTCCATATTGCCGAAAGTAGAAAAAAATATAACAAACGTAATAGAGAAGAGAACAATCTCGGATTTGGAAGCTTGGCCTTATCCCAAAAATCAATTAGTCCCACTTACGGAAGTTGTACACGATCGGCTGAATGTGGAGATATTTCGCGGTTGCACGAGGGGATGTAGGTTTTGCCAAGCAGGAATGATTACTCGCCCAGTGAGGGAGAGACCACGAGAGCAAATTGTTTCGATGGTGGAAAAAGGGCTGAAAAGAACCGGATATGACGAAGTCTCTTTGACTTCCCTAAGTAGCGCGGATTTCAGCGGGATAGAAAATGTTATTTCAGAAGTTATGACTCAGGATTCATGTAGTCCTGTGTCAGTATCCCTACCAAGTCTTCGTGTGGATGCATTTACAGTCGATACCGCCTCACAAATGCAACAAGCGCGCAGAACTGGATTGACATTCGCTCCAGAAGCTGGGACATGGCGGTTAAGGCAAGTTATTAATAAATTAATAAGTGATGATGACCTGTTCGCCGCAGTTGAATCTGCTTATTCACAAGGATGGAGAAGAGTTAAACTTTATTTTTTGATTGGACTGCCAACAGAAACAGATGAAGACACTCTAGGAATAGTTGACCTAGCTGAAAAAACTCTTGAGATTGGGAGGAAACATCATAAAAGTCCTTCTGTAACTGTTTCCGTAGGTGGGTTTGTTCCTAAGCCCTACACACCTTTTCAATGGTTTGGGCAAAACACCGAGCAAGAACTTTTACGAAAGATCTATCTTCTCAGAGATGCCGCTAAAAAAATTAGAGGTTTAAAACTCAAATGGCATGACAGCAGAGCGACTGTTGTGGAAGGAATATTGTCTCGTGGGGATAGACGCTTGGCGCCTGTTCTGGAAAAAGTGTGGCAAAAAGGCGGTATTTTCCAAGAGTGGAGTGAGTATTTCGATATCGATCTTTGGAAAAATGCAATGGAGGAAGAAGATTTACTAATAGAAGATTTTTCCTACAGACACAGGGATGAAGATGAAGTTTTGCCGTGGGATCATTTGTCTGCTGGCTTGCATAAGGATTTTCTCTGGCAGGATTGGCGAGATGCATTAAACAATCAAGGACTTGAAGATTGCCGTTGGACTCCTTGTTATGACTGTGGTGCATGCACAGGCTATGGAACAGAGCATGTTGTAGCATCAGCAGTTCCACCTGCTGGTGGTAGTCAAGGGACAGGTGCCGCTTCTCAACAAGGTAATGAAATAACGGTTTCAATTTCTGAAATTGAAACCGTAAAGAATCTGCAAGCCTCGGGAGTGAATGAATGAGGTGTCTAAGGGTTCGTTACACAAAGCGGGGAAAGATACGTTTTATCGGCCACCGCGACGTCGCACGGATATGGGAGAGAACTTTGCGAAAGGCGAATATCCCTGTTCTTTATTCTCAGGGTTTCTCACCCCATCCAAGAATTTCATTTGGTTTAGCTTTACCAACCGGGTTTGAGTCTGAGGCAGAGTACGTTGACATATATCTGGGTGAAGAATTTTTTCTAAAGGATTTCGATGCAGAATTGATTCAGCAAGGTATCGATAGAGCTTTGCCGACTGGCATGGATGCTTTAAAAGTGGGAATAGTTTCAACGTCAGAAGATTCGTTGCAGGAAGCAGTGGATGCTTGTGTTTGGGAAGTAAGAATTTCAGGTATAAGCGCTGAAGGGTTCAAAAAGATTAGAAGTGAACTATTTTCTTGTGATTCTTTGAGTATTGAGCGTGAAAGAAAAGGGAAAATACTAGTTGAGGATGTCAGATCGCAAATTCACTCTATGGATATCGCTGAAGAGCATACAGATGGAGTTACAATACTTACAGAATTAGGTACTAAGCCACGTGTGCTACGACCAACAGATCTATTGAAAAGAATTAACTCAGAACTAAGAACAGTACGTGTTCTAAGAAAAGAACAATTAACTTTGCAGGGAAATCAAAGAATTGAACCATTATCAATCGAACTTCACCCTGCCGCGCCTGCTGAGGTTTTGGCGTGATTAGAAGGGAACAAATTAATGTCGAACGAAAAGAAGAAAAAAGAAGACAAAATTTCTTCGAAAAATAAAGAAGACAACAAACCAAAAATAGGAGATAGTAAGCCTGCACCCACTTCGGAGAGTAGGAAAACTTCTTCGGACGATAAGCAACGACAGAAAAATCAAAAGCGGGAACGCAAACGCAAAAACACAAGATCTTCGAATTCCTCCAAAAGAGAGCATGTGGAGGGAATAGGTGGGCACTCTCCAGTAGATCTAGATGAAGGATCTTTGCGTCACCGTCGTGGAAGAGAACGGCGCGGGAAACCAATAGGTCGCTATTTGATGTGTGTCAGTGCATCAGAAGGAGTAACTCAAGTAGCGGTATTAGAGGGAAGATCATTAATCGAACACCATGTTTCGCATCCAGCGAATGATTGGAGCGAGATCCACGGAAATGTTTACTTAGGGAAGGTGCAAAACGTCTTACCAGGCATGGAGGCAGCTTTTGTAGATATCGGAACACCGAAAAATGCTGTTCTCTATCGTGGAGATCTGTTGTTTGATGAGCAGGATCTTGAGCAATCATCTTCCGTTAAAATAGAAGAAGCGCTAAAAGTAAATCAGAAAATAATCGCACAAGTAACGAAAAACCCAATTGCGCATAAAGGGGCCCGTCTAAGTCAAGAAGTTTCCCTTGCGGGTAGATTTGTAGTGCTGATACCTGAAAGCAAAACTTTTGGCATCTCAAAACGTCTGCCCGACTCTGAGCGACGTCGTTTGCGTTCTATCCTCGACCGAATCAAACCTGATGAACATGGGATTATTGTTAGAACAGCAGCAGAAGGTGTAACCGAAGAGGAGATCACCTTAGATCTGTCACGATTGATTGAACAGTGGGAGAGTATTAATTCATTTGCTAAAAAAGCAAAGGTTCCTTCGCTTCTTTATCGTGAACCTGAATTAGTTTTTCGTTACATCCGAGAAGAATTCAATAAAGACTTTCGAGGTGTTTTAATTGATGATCGAGAATTGTTTGAAAAAGTAAAAAATTATGCTGAAAGTGTCGCACCAGCAATAGCAGACAGGGTCTCCTTTTACGATAGAAGCGAAGAAAAGCTCACATTATTTGAGAGACACCATGTGCACGAACAACTGATGAAAAGTCTCGATAGAAAAGTCTGGCTTCCTTCCGGAGGTTCATTAATAATTGAAAGCACGGAAGCCTTAACGGTAGTTGACGTGAATACGGGTAAGAACGTTGGTTCTTCGAGTCTTGAAGAGACAGTACTAGCTAACAACCTTGAAGCAGCCGAAGAAATAGCACATCAATTAAGGTTACGAGATATAGGCGGAATCATAGTAATAGATTTCATCGATATGGAGTTAGAAAAGAACCGTGAAATAGTAGCTAACTCCCTCAGGGAAACTTTATTGCGTGACAAAACACGAACTCAAGTATTTGATATCTCTGAATTAGGTTTAGTGGAGATGACTAGAAAACGGATAGGTGAGGGACTAATAGAGTCCTTTGCAGATGAGTGTGAGAATTGTTCAGGTCGCGGTTTTGTATTAGATGAAAAACTTGTTTCAGCTTCAGACGGAGGTAAACGCCGCTAGCAATTACTCAGAGGCGGTGTTTACGAGCCTCTATTCGGCTAACCTTAGTACGATGTATGCAGTAATAAGTACTGGTGGGAAACAGTACCGTGTGGAACAAGGACAGCGTTTGTTAGTAGAGCGACTCGGTGAGATAAATTCCGATGTTGAATTGAAACCGGTGATGCTCGTTGATGGGGACAGTGTTTTGGCAACACCAGAATCTTTGAGTGGCTCGAAAGTTACGGCTCGAATAATTTCAGACGCTAAAGGTCCAAAGATCAAAGCTTTTACATACAAAAATAAAAGCAACCAGCGACGCCGTTGGGGTCACAGGCAAAAGCTTGCAGAAATAGAAATAACTGGAATAAAGAAAGGCTAGTTCAATGTCGAAAACCAAAGGTGGTGGGTCAACTCGAAATGGCCGGGATTCGAACGCACAAAGACTAGGAGTAAAGGTTTTTGATGGTGGAAAGGTTCAAGCAGGAAGTATTCTTATCCGCCAAAGAGGGACAAAGTTTCATCCAGGACACAATGTGGGAAAAGGAGTAGATGATACTCTTTTTGCTACAGCAGACGGTGTTGTTAAGTTCGGTTTTCGTAGAGGTCGCAAGCTAATCGATGTTCTAGGTGACGTGTCTTAGTACTAACAACTCAAATAGATAGTTCTATATTTTGGGATTTTTGAATAGTCCGTAAGTTTTCATTACTCTCTTCTTGGAGATATAAATGTCAAGTTTTGTTGATGAGTGCGGTATTAATGTTTACGCCGGCGATGGCGGTGCAGGAGTTGTTTCGTTCAGACGTGAAGCCCACGTTTCACGCGGCGGTCCAGATGGCGGAGATGGCGGAGATGGCGGAAATATCTGGATTGAAGCTGATCACAACGTCGCGTCTCTCTTAGCCTTTCGGGATCATCCACATCGACGAGCTAAAAATGGCACACATGGTTCAGGTGCTAAGCGTCATGGAAGATCATCGGAAGAACTTATAATTAAAGTTCCAGAAGGAACGACTATCTACGAGTTAGAAGGAGATCAGGTTCTAGCTGATCTTTCACAAGATGGAGACCGGTGGTTGGCAGCACGGGGTGGAAGAGGCGGAAGAGGCAACGCACGCTTTCTGAGCAATAGAAGAAGGGCCCCAACTTTCGCAGAGCAAGGTGAAGAAGGTGAAGAAAAATGGTTGCGGATGGAATTGCGTCTTCTCGCAGATGTTGCATTAGTAGGGTTTCCAAACTCAGGTAAAAGTACTTTCATATCAAAAATCTCAGCAGCAAAGCCAAGAATTGCGGATTACCCATTTACAACTCTCGAACCCAATTTAGGAGTTGTTCAAACTCCCGGCGTACCGGAATTTACTGTTGCGGATATACCGGGTTTGATAGAAGGAGCAAGTGAAGGCAAAGGCTTAGGGCACCAGTTTCTAAGGCACATTGAAAGGGCGAGTATTTTATTGATACTTTTAGACCTCTCTCAAACTTCAGAGTTTTCGCCTGAGCGACAAAAAGAAATATTAGAAAATGAATTAAGCTCATACCGTCCCGAATTGTTATCTAGACCACGGCTTGTTGTTGGTTCTCGTTCTGATATGTCACTTGAAGATAGTAAATTTGACGGTCAAGAAATCTCCTCTATAACCGGCACTGGAGTGAAAGAAGTTTTATATCAAATCGCAGGCTTAATAGAAGAAGTTCGTTCAAATAAACCTGTTAACCCCACGCGTATTTTGCATCAACCTGAACCTGAAGGGATAAAAGTCGAAAGAGTCGGTGACACCCAATGGGAAATCAGAGACAGAGAATTGATGAGAATCGCTAATTTAAATGATCTGAGCAATCCGGATGCATTGGCCTATTTGCAAGATCGCTTTAAAAATATGGGTGTAGATAGGGCATTAATCCGTGCAAAGGTAAAAAAAGGCGAAATAGTGAAGATAGGAAAACTAGAATTTGAGTATGACGATGATGAGTAAAACAGTAGTCGTTAAGGTGGGAACTTCTTCCATAACAAATGAAGAGGGAGAGATCTCACAAGACTCAGTTGCGAAGATTTGCTCTGAAGCCGCGGAACTCAAAAGCTCTGGAAATAACGTTGTAATAGTAACTTCTGGGGCTATAGCTGCCGGGCTTCCTTTCTTGGGTTTGACAGGTGGAAACAGACCACAAGACCCCTCAACTTTGCAAGCTATTTCTGCTATAGGTCAAGGTTCTCTTATAGGCACTTACCGCGAAGAACTCGCGAAGCACGGGTTACTCGCCGGACAGGTTCTATTGGCTCCTCTAGACTTTTTCGTTCGCTCCCAGTATTTACATGCACGAAATACTCTGACGAGACTTATAGATTTAGGTGTCATTCCTGTAGTCAATGAAAATGATGCAATAGCTGATGATGAAATCCGTTTCGGTGACAATGATCGTATTGCTGCTCTAGTCGCTCATTTAGTTGAAGCGGATCTGTTGGTTTTACTTACTGACACTTCAGGTTTATTTACAGCTGATCCAAGAATGGATTCCGAAGCTTCTTTAATAGAAGAAATAATTGAGATAGACCAGGAGATGGAGATATATGCAGGCGGTAGCAGCTCAGATCGAGGAAGTGGAGGAATGGCTTCGAAATTAGCAGCTGCAAAAATAGCAAGTTGGTCAGGAGTAAGGACTGTAATAGCTGATGCTTCAAGAGCAGAGATCCTAAAAGACGCCTGCAATGAAGTAAATGGAATTGGAACTGTTGTGCACCCGCGAGGCACACGCTTAAACGCAAGGAAACTTTGGATTGCATTTGCTGTAGGTTCCGCAGGACAGATAATGGTCGATAGCGGTGCACGTAAAGCTTTGGAGGGAAGAGCTTCTTTGCTGCCTACGGGAGTGGTTAAAACTATCGGAGATTTTGAAATCGGTGATGCAGTTGAAATAACTGACGAAAAGGCGAAAATTTTTGCAAAAGGAATAGTTAGACAAAATTCAGAAGACATTATGTCAAATGCCGGATTGAATACCTCACAATTACCAGAAGGTGTTTCTCACGAAGTTATTCATACAGACGATTTGGTGATACTTCCTTAGAATTGTCTAAAATTTTTATAACTTCTTTTTAATCCCTCGACTAAAACTAAAGATTCTCGCACACCATTTTTGCTAGAGACGGCGATGTAAGTAAGTGTTACGGCAGGTATACAGAGTAAACAGTTTATAAACTCATTAGTGTTCGACAAGAGCCATCGGGCAATGATTGAAATGATTAACGCTGAAATCGTTGCTGGCAAAAGCTTTAAAATAGGAGAGTAGGGGGAAGCTCCTTGAGTTATTTTCTTATTAGTTTTTCTAGCTAAAAAGATCATTTCAACCCAGGCGGCTACTGCTGAACCTATAGCTAACCCCACAGCACCCAAATGAGGATTCTCGGGCAAAGATCTAAGACTTTCATTTAACGGTCCCCAATCTCCAGCAATTGATCCCGATACCTTTTCTAAAGCTGAATTTGAAATAAAAAGCCTGTCCAGAGGGAACATCAGTAGCAATCCGAGAATCAGAGAGATTATTACTCTCAAGGTTGCGGAGAATGCAGGAGTTTTAGTATCCCCATCTGCGTATAAAGCGCTTTGATATATACGCGAAATGCCCACTGCAGGGATTCCAAGAGAATATGCAGCCAAGGTTGCAGCCACAACAATGCTGTCATCTCTATCAAAAGATCCCCATTGAAAAATGACACCGATAATTTGATCCCCGATTGTCACATAGACCACTGAGGTTAAAAGCATTAAGAAAGAAGTTTGTTTTATTCCTTGATTTAAACGAGTGCCGAGATGTTGAGTATCTGTAATTCTAGACATCTCAGGTAGTTCAGCTGCAGCAATACTCATCGCAAAAAGACTTATTGGAAGGATGTAGAGAACTTGTGCTGACATCAGTGCCGCGACTGCTCCAGTTACTAGCAAGGAAGCCAAAACCAGATCGAAGTAAGCTGAAATTTGGACTACGCCTCTACCTAGGATCGTGGGATTGAAGCGCTTAATTATCTCTCTTACATGTTCATTTTTCCAAGAAAAGGAAAAGCGGATTTTAGTCCGTAATTTACTAACACCAAAAAATTGGAATAAAAGTTGAATAATTCCACCTAGAAATAACCCCCAAGCAGCAGCTCTAGCTGCTCTCGTGGGATCCCAGTCTTTGCTTATAGCAATGAGCAAAATCACGATCTGTGCAGCATTCCAGATGACAGGAGCAACATAAGAGAGAAAGAATTTCCTGTGACTGTTCAACACGCCGAGGCACCAAGCTGCAAGTACTAAAAAACCAATCCCAGCTGTTGTTATTTTGATTAAATCAGCTGTTAAATCGAGTTTTTCTGAGGTGAAACCTGGAGTTAAGATTTTTGCTATTGGCCTAGCGATTAGTATCCCAACAAGAGTTAGTGCACCCGTAAATGCAATTAGAAGACTTGCAACAGCACCAGCAGCATCGCCAGCCTCTTTCTCTTTACCCTCGGAAAGTAGTTTGCTGTACACGGGGATAAATGAGCTTGACAAGGATCCTTCTCCTAAAAGGTTTTGCAGAAGGTTAGGAATTCGTAAAGCCGCAGTAAATGCATCAGCTGCAGGGCCGAGACCAAGAACAGAACGAAGTAGAGATTCTCGCAACAAGCCCGCCAAACGCGAGAGTAGTATCCCAGCNCCAATTCTTTTCGCTCCACTATTTCCGGAAATACCAGAAGATTCTTTAGAGGATTCCAATTCGCTTTACCTCTTTTCTTATAGAAGGTTAGTCGCGGGTTTATTAGAGTGTGATTAGGCAAAGCATTTTCTAAAAATAACTATTTGCTAGTAGTTATATTTTTACTTGAGGATGAGGCTTTGTTGAAAGATACGCTCATCCAAGTGGATTATAGATTTGAAGATGTAACTGGTGTTCGTTCAGGTTTAAGCGATGTNAGTTATTTAGCAGATGATGGAATTGCAGGAATTGTTTATTTAGCTGATCGNCTTGCAAAACCTGTCCTGATTGAAGGGCCAGCTGGAACAGGAAAAACCCAGCTTGCTAAAAGCGTTGCAGAAATGAGCGGAGCGCGTTTGATTCGTTTGCAATGTTATGAGGGTCTTGATGAATCAAAAGCTCTTTATGAATGGAATTATAAAAAACAACTTCTACGCATCCAAGCTGAGAACGAAACTCGAGACTGGAACGAAATAGAAGATGATCTTTTCACAGAAGATTTTCTGCTAAGCCGTCCACTCCTAGAAGCAATCCGTGCTGAGGACCCTGTGGTGCTATTAATTGACGAAGTCGATCGTGTGGAAATTGAAACTGAGGCTTTATTACTAGAAATACTTTCCGAATACCAAGTCTCGATACCAGAATTGGGAACTGTTGAAGGCAATCAAGTGCCTTTGGTTTTTTTAACTTCAAACGGAACGCGCGAACTCTCGGAAGCTTTAAAAAGAAGGTGCTTGTACCTTTACATCGATTATCCAGATTTAGAAAGAGAACGTGAGATAATCAACGCAAAGATTCCCGGAATGGATGAAAATCTAGCTGATCAAANAGCTCGGATAGTGCGTTCAATAAGACAGCTTGATTTGAAAAANCATCCCTCTGTGTCAGAAACTCTCGACTGGGCAAAAACACTTCTTTTGCTCGGAATTGAAAAAATTGATGCAGATGTTGCTACAGAAACTGTAAATGTTTTGTTGAAATACAGGTCAGACATAGAAAAAGCGATCAAAGAATTTGCTGACAACCCGGATTCGATAGAAGAAGCAGAAGAAGAGGGTGCAGCCTAAGCTGCGGATGACGGTTAGCAATGTCATCAACTAGCGAGTTGAATGGATCAACGTCCGTAGAAGGTGAAGAATCTCCGCTTCTGGATTTGTTAAATGGATTCATAGCTGAGCTTCGCTTAGCAGGACTGCCAGTTAGCCTGACAGAGAGCCTCGATGCANTAGAAGCGGTTAGTCACATACCAATTGAAGATCGCGATGCATTCAAGTATGCACTAGGAGCGACTCTCGTAAAGAATTATTCACACTGGAAATCTTTCGAGATTGTTTTCGAAGTCTATTTTTCAGTTCGCGGTTCTGAATATGAGATACAAGAAAATGAATTAGAAAACTTAACAGACGATGAACTGGATGAAACTAAATATCAGCAAGGAGAAGCGCCAGCTGGAGGGGGAGCCATGTCGGGTCTTTCTCCAGAAGAACTGCAGGAAATGCTTTTCCGTGCATTATTGAACGGTGACCAAGCCGTGTTGAGACTTCTGGCACGTCAATCTGTAATTCGATATGCAGGAATGGAACCCGGAAGACCAGTGGGTGGCACCTACTATCTTTATCGAACTTTGAGAAATCTTGACCTTGATTCGATGCTGGACCGTTTGATGAACGAAAGCAGAGAACAAGCTTTAAACGAGCTCACTCAACTTGAAGAAAGACTTGAACANGATGAGTATAAAAACCGAATTGAAGAACTCAAAAAACAGATCGAATCAGAGATCAGGCGAAGTTTGGTAGCAGATCGTGGTGTTGAAGCTATGGCGCGAACTCTGAGAAAGCCACTTCCAGAAGATGTAGATTTCATGCACGCNTCTAGNGAAGAAATGGCTAATTTGAGACGTTCCTTATACCCGCTGACAAGAAAACTTGCCGCACGCCTGGCAAGNCGAAGAAAATATGGAAGACGAGGACCTTTAGATTTTCGTAAAACTATTAGACACTCCTTAAGCTACGGAGGAGTTCCAGCAGAACCCAAATTTAAATATCCCCGACCCTCTAAACCAGAAATAATGGTAGTTGCAGACATTTCTGGCTCTGTTGCAGCCTTCGCTAGATTTACCCTCCATTTGCTTTATGCAATCTCAAGTCAATTTTCAAAAGTACGTTCTTTTGTTTTTATAGATGGACTAGATGAAGTGACGCGTTTCTTAGAAGGTGTTGAAGATATAGGAGAGGCTGTTCATCGGGTAAATACAGAAGCAGATGTGGTATGGGTTGATGGTCATTCCGATTACGGCCATGCTTTTAGTGTTTTTTGGGAAAAATACGGCAAAGATATCGGACCTAAAACGACTGTTCTCATCTTGGGAGATGCACGTAACAATTACCACGCTTCACAATCTTGGATCTTGAAAGAAGCGCATAACAAAGCAAGGAAACTCTATTGGTTGAATCCCGAACCAAGAGCTTATTGGGATACAGGTGACTCAATTCTAGGTGAGTACGCAACCCATTGTGATGGTGCCTATGAAGTCAGGAATCTTCGACAACTGGAAGCCTTCATAGAAAAGTTGGTCTAGCGAAAACTAAAGCTGGCTACTGTGCAACAATTCAGCAATTCGAAAAGCGATGTCGATGCTCTGAGTTCCATTTAGTCTTGGGTCGCACATTGTTTCGTATCGTTTTGAAAGGTCATCAGCATCCAGTTGGGCACCTCCACCTAAACATTCGGTCACATCATCCCCNGTCAGTTCTAGATGAACACCTCCAGGATATGTACCGACTTTATTATGCGCCTCGAAGAAACCAGTTATTTCTTTAAGGATGTCATCGAAGTGTCTAGTTTTGTGACCATTTTCAGTAGAAAAGGTATTTCCATGCATAGGNTCGCAAACCCAAACAACGGGATGTCCAGATGCCTTCACAGTTTCAAGAATAGGGGGCAGTTTTTCTGAAATAGTTTCAGAGCCCATTCTNGAGATGAAAGTAAGTCTGCCAGGAACTTTTCCAGGGTTTAAAGTCTCACAAAGGGTTAAAACATCCTTAGCGTCTGCATCAGGTCCTAGTTTGCATCCAATCGGATTATTGACTCCTCGCAAGAACTCCACATGGGCACTGTCCAGGTCTCTAGTCCGTTCTCCTATCCAGAGCATATGTGCCGAGCAGTCATACCATTCTCCCGTTAGTGAATCCTGTCTAGTTAAAGCTTCTTCGTAACCAAGAATAAGAGCCTCATGACTGGTATGGAAGTCAACTTCGCTCAGTTCAGACAACTTGTCTCCATCAATTCCACAAGCTTGCATGAATGAGACAGCACGGTCTATTTCATCTGCGAGTATTTCGTAGCGTTGACCAGCAGGACTTTCGGCAACAAATTCACGGTTCCACTGATGGACTCTAGAGAGGGCTGCAAAACCCCCTTTAGTAAATGCTCTTAAAAGGTTAAGTGTCGCCGCGGCCCGGTTGTAGGCAGTTAATAGGCGTTTAGGATTAGCTGCGCGTGAATCTTCATTGAAATTTATGTCATTTACCATATGCCCACGAAAGGAAGGCAGTTCTAAGCCGTCCACGGTTTCAGTATCACTGGATCTAGGTTTAGCAAATTGTCCGGCAATACGGCCCACTTTCACAACGGGGACACCTGTGTAATAAGTAAGAATTACTGCCATTTGTAAGATAACGCGAAGTCTGTCTCTAATTGAGTCTGCAGAGGTGTCGAAAGACTCAGCACAGTCGCCTGCTTGTAGCAGAAATGCTTCCCCTTGAGAGACTGCTGCTAGCTGTTGAGTGAGNTTCCTTGCTTCACCTGCAAACACTAAAGGCGGTAATTGGGAAAGTTCATCTAATACTTTTTGCAGGGAGTCATTGTCGGGCCATACNGGCTGTTGACTAGCTTCAAAGCTTTTCCACGAATCTGGTTTCCATTCCAGATCCTTGTTTTTCTTCGGACTTTTACTCATATGTAGAGTTTACGAAATAAACGAAGGATAAAAAAACGAATTATTGAATTACGTTTTTAAGCTACGCTTATGCTCTCACCGGCGCGGTCTCGAACAGTATTTACAGCTCTTTTAACCAAACGGCGAGCTGCTTCTGCTGTAACGCCAAGTTCTTCCCCAACTTCTCTGTAGCTTCGTTTTCTTCCGTCAACAAGTCCAAATCGTTGTTCAACTGCGTATCGGGCTCTTTTGTCTAACACATCTAAAAGTCGAGTCGCCATCTCGCTCTCAGAGCGATCCATTACTTCCTGCTCAGGTCCTGGATTGGCATCTGGGAGCAAATCTACCAATTCGTTGCTGTCATCATCCCCGATTGTTCTATCGAGAGAAGTAGGAGTAGTCAAACGATGCAGTCTGGCGTGTTCCTCATCTAGTTCGTCTCCATTACCAGATACAGCTCTCAGTGCGGCACGTAAACTAGCGGAGCGATCACCGGGAAGTCTCACGAGGCTTGCTTTCTGATCTAAAGCTCTGCCGATGGCTTGTCTGATCCAGAAAGTTGCATATGTGGAAAATTTAAAACCTTTTCTCCAGTCGAATTTATCCACAGCATGTTCAAGTCCTAAGTTACCTTCTTGTATCAGGTCAAGAAGTTCCATACCTGGAGGTAGTGGGTAGCGTCTGGCCACACTAACTACAAGTCGAAGGTTTGATCTAATGAATCTATCTTTTGCCTGTTCTGCGGCTCGAATTGCTCTGACAATATCGCGACCGGTTTCTCCTGCCTCTTTACGAGCACGGGCTTCGGTTCCTGCTTCTATTGTTTGGGAAAGTTGCCTTTCTTCTTGTGCATTAAGAAGTGGAACCATTCCAATTTCGTTTAAATATTGTCCTACTGAATCACTCATTTTTTCTCTTTTTTTAATCGCGCTTTAGTCGCGCCTCTGTTTCTTTTTCGGAATCATTTTTCCTGCTAAGAAAATTTGCTGGGAAGACGGCTAAACAGTGCAACTTTTGGTCAGTCTGTGGACGCCCTCAGTACTATTTTGACACATTTTGTGACTTCGTGGAAGAGTCGGCGTTTATGACTTTCGTCATATCATTATATTTTCCTTTATTTTAGCGGTTTATGAATAAATAAAATTTATATTTTTTACTTTAAATCCCCTAAAACAGCGAAATTTTTTCGTCAAGTATTACTATTTAGGTGTGTCTAAAGAGTTCCGGCGTCGAATTGGCGTATTCGGCGGAACATTTGATCCCCCACATATAGGTCACACCTCGGCTGCTTTGACGGCAATGAGGAAACTTGAACTTGATTTTGTATTGATGGTGGTGGCAAATGATCCCTGGCAAAAAACAGGCCAAAATAATGACTCGTCAAAAATTGATACTTCTACTGTTTCAAAACCTGATGACAGGCTTGAAATGCTAAAAAGAGCCATGAATGACCATGATGACCTGATGGCTGACGATATGGAAATCTTAAGAGGGGGGAGAACATATACCATCGATACGGTGTCTGAATTGAATGATAGATTTCCGGAAAGTGAATTTTTTCTTTTAATAGGTGCTGACGTGGCAAAAGATTTTGATTCATGGCGTGAACCGCATGAAATTTGCAAAATGGTAAATGTAGTAGTTCTAACACGCTCTGGAACAGATCGAAGTGAGATAGATGAAGCTTGGGATTTTTCTTTTATGGATATTCCAGCTATAGATGTTTCCGCTAAGGAGATTCGTTTAAAAGTCTCGAAAGGGGAATCTTTAGAAGAGATGGTGTCCCCCTTAGTGGAGGAGTACATTCTTTCTGCTGGGTTGTACCGGGACTAAATATATGAGTGATCAAAATTCTGAAAGTTTATTAACGGCTAAATCTTCGATCGAAAAACTAAAAGGAGCAATAACTCGCTTATTAAAGGTAAGTAAAATAAAAATTAAAGATCCGACCTTCTTATGGAAGTTCGGGTTTCCTTCGTTATTAGCAATAGTCGCTGTTTGGTCCTCTTTCCTCCTTGTTGATGGCTTTAGCTCTGTTCTTGAAAGTGAAGAAGGAGCTACAAGAGAAGCTATTACTGATCCTCTCGAAGAAGGGTTTGAAGCTTTTGTTGAACAAACATGGGCGGGATTAGTGGTTACAGAAGATGAATCTGGTGGTTTAGTCCAAGTGGCAGTTATCTCAATCGCAGACCGTCAAAGTGGTGGGGGTACGATTCTTCTTTTGCCGCCGGAGCTAAAATTGGATCAATGTGTGGATGTCTGTACCTTGAATGCCCAGTATCTAAAGTCAGGACTGGAATTAGTACGAAACTCTGTGTCCGAACTGTTGGAAACAGAGTTTTCAGACAGCACCACTCTCACTTCTGAACGTTGGGAGACGCTAATTGAACCTATAGGGGCAGTTGTAATAAGAGCTGCGGATACAGGCGAAATTCAAACAGTAAGCAAATCGGAAGTATTCGATTTCATATCCCGAAAAAAGGATGGAAGTTTCCTTTCTAGGCAGAAGGATCAAGGCGACTTTTGGCGAAGTTGGATAAGTGCTTTAAAAGAAAGTGGTGATATTGATGGTTCACTACCTCTGATGCGCATACCAGTTGTGGAACTCGTTTCTGCTTTAGCAAAATCTTCTTTTACGGTGGTGGACAATCTTTGGAGTGACCTTGGAGATGGTCCAGAAACGAACCCTGATTTGCTGTCCGGTGTGATATATGACATGTTTCCATTTCCGGCTGCTACAGAAAATGATGAAAGGGCAACTGTTAGATTGCTCAATGGGACTGACGATTTCTCACTAAGTACTGCGATGCAAGAATTATTAAGAAAAAATGGTGCGAATATTACAGTTATAGGTAATTTTCGCTCTTTTAACATCATTCAAACACGAGTGATTTATAAAGATACAGAAACGCAGATTGAAGCAGAAAGACTCGCTGCAGCAATTGGAGCCCATGTCATCCAAGATGAACTTGTTAGTCCAGTAGCTGATTTAACAGTATTAATCGGTCGTGATTTCTCGCGGTGACTCGTTAGTATTCATCTCTTGTGAAAAGAATCCCGCAGTCCAAATCAAATCTATTAGCGGCTTGTGCCGCAAGAAGTGCCACAGACAAATTAGGTGCTGAAACTTTAGTAATTGATGTTGGAGATGTCATAGGGATCACTGATTTTTTTGTTATAACAAGTTCTAACAATCAGCGTCATATGCAAAGCATTCGCGAAGAAATTGAGATGAACATAGTCAAGGAAAGTGATTTAAAGCCGATTCGTGTAGAGGGAAAAGAAAGTGAACAGTGGATGCTCATAGACTATGGAATTTTTGTTGTTCATATTTTCGACAGAGAGTGGCGTTCTTTCTATAATTTAGAACGCCTCTGGTTGGATCGACCAATATTAGATTGGGAAAAGGATGATTAATTTATATAGCGACACACAAACAGTTCCGACTGAAAACATGCGGAAAGCAATTGCTGATGCGGAAGTTGGCGATGAACATTCACGGTCAGATCCAACAACTCTTTTATTAGAAAACAAAGTGGCTGAATTATTAGGAAAAGAGGAGGCTGTTTTTCTACCCAGTGGAACAATGTGCAATTTGATTGGGGTTGCTATAAATACATCACCTGGAGATGTAGTCATGCTTGAAAGCAATGGGCATATTCTTAGATCCGAAACAGGTGGACCTGCGATTGTCTCAAATGTTTTAACTGACCCTGTGGATGGAGAGAAGGGGCAGTTCACAGTCGCTCAGATAGAACAAAGATTAGATCAAACAAGTCGCTACAGACCACCTACTTCTTTGATCTGTTTGGAACAAACTCACAACTTTGCGGGTGGAACTGTTTGGCCTTTAGAACTTTGGGAAGAGGTATGTTCTTTTGCTAAAAGCAAAGAAATGAGAGTTCATGTTGACGGGGCACGTCTGCTCAATGCGGTCGTAGCATCTGGTGTATCTGCGGAAACTTGGGCTAGTCAAGTTGACACAATTTGGATTGATTTTTCAAAAGGTCTAGGAGCACCAATGGGGGCGTGCATAGCGGGAAGTGCTGAATTGATAGATAAAGCATGGCTTTGGAAGCATCGTCTTGGAGGAGCCATGCGCCAGTCTGGTCTTATGGCAGCTGCAGCCATTTATGCTTTGGACGAAAATGTTGAAAGATTGAGAGAAGACCATGCAAGAGCAAAACGATTAGCAGAAGCACTTAAAGAACTGGGAGCAGAAGTTGTAGAACCAGAAACCAATATCGTTTTTTTCGACATGACTTCATGCGGGAAGAGCAACTATGAAGTTGTGCAAGAATTATCCAAAAAAGATGTACAGGTGAGCGAGATAGGAAACCAGATACGAGCTGTAACACACTTAGATATTGGTGATGCTGAAATTGAGTCAGCTATAAGCGCTATAACTCAGGTTGTTAACGACTGACTCAACTCGATAAATCTGGTTTGCCCATATAAACGCGGTTAAGGGTTCTTTTACTGAAAAGCCATTTGTTGTTTTCAAAAACGTATTCATCGTCGTAAAAACCGTGGAGAACAAGAGGATCCCCTTCTTTTGGTTTCAGCCATTCTGTTACATAAGCGCGACCGGAACCTGATCCCAAATTGTTATCCAGGTCAGAGATGCTATTGCTATAGGTGTGAATTACTTTTTCGAATCTCGACATTGAAGTAATCCAAAAAGACCTTAGAGATTCTTTGCCAGAAACAGGATCACCATGACCAAGATCCCAAATACCCGAGTCGCACCATGTATCGGTCCATTGGTCTGCATCTAGTCTGCAGACTGCATCAGAATAAAGATGGAGAAGATCTTTTATTGGGTCCAATCAAAACTCCTTTGAAGACTTTTACTTTTTATTCTTTTAGGGAAGATTCTTCAACCATACGATAAAAACCTGTTAGTTCTTCGTTGGGTTCATAAATCTCAATAAAATGACCAAAAACTTTTCTTGCATCATGCATAGCAAAAGGAAACCCTGAGGATGTTTCGGCATACAAAATTTCACCAAATCCCATTTCTTCTAAATTTTTCGAAGCTTTTTCAAGGTCAGCTACGAATACTGCATAATGGTGAACGGAGGGGACGGTTTCTTCTTTTTGGTTTGAACGTTCACCGAGTCTCTCGGTGTGTTCACAGATTAATTCAAGCATGATGGAACCCCATTGTGCATATGCCGATGAATGGTCAAAAGTGGAATTCACACCGTTCACACGAACATTTTCCAAAGGTATGTGCTCTTTGATGAAAAAAGGTCCTATACCAAAGAGTTCGCTCCAGAAATTAGTTGCGTCTTCGATATTTTCAACCGCATAAGCCACTTGGACTACAGGACCCAAATTAGGGATTGACCACTTTTTCATTACCTTCAGTCCATATTTTAGTCAAAACACGACTAGCTATCTTCCATCCCTCATTTACGCGAATGAGTTCATCTTCGTATTTTCCAGCGATTAAAAAATTGACCCCTTCTGGGGCAGAAGTTCTGACATGTTGGGCTTGAAAATAGCATTTACATTTAGCTTGATCACCTTCAACCTCGACCACATGGTTACTGACCATGTGGTGACTGAAGTCAAGAGGGGTGAGTGCCTTCTTGCAGCGTTCAAGAATCGAGTCGATGCCCTGGTGCTCTGTAATGCCATATTTTGCATAACCATCAGATAGGAAAACCTCAGACAAGGACTCCCAGTCTCTCTCATCCAACGCCCAACAATATTTAATTGTTAAAGCAATTATTTCATTTACATCTTTTTCATAAAAATCTTCCACACTTTAACCGTATCGTTGCTAGTTTCCTAAGTACTCGTTGGGTAGTTAGTTGTGGTGAACTGTCAGGAGTTAATTTTTTAATCTTTAATTTGTTAGGAGAAGTAGAACATGGAATTGGGACTTTCTGGAAAAAAAGCACTTGTAACCGGATCAACAAAGGGCATCGGTAGAGCGATCGTCGAATCTCTTTTGAGTGAAGGAGCAGAAGTAGCAATATGTGCGCGTAATGCCGAGGAGGTGGAGAAAGCAATTGAAGACCTTTCCGAAAAAGGCAGAATTATAGGGTCCGCAGTCGACGCCGGAGACAGCGATTCGCTTACTGCATGGGTCACTTCTTCTATTGAAGAGTTAGGTGGAATCGATGCATATGTGCATAACACGTCAGCGAAAGGTGCTAAGTCTCTAGATGCATGGGAAAATAATTTCAATGTTGACTTGATGGCTCTTCTTCATGCAGTAGAAGCAGCGAAAGAACAGTTGTCAGCTGGTGGTGGTTCGCTGGTGAGTATTGGAACGACAGCCGCTGCGGAGCATTTTGGACCTGGCGCAGGTAGCTACTCTGCTTTTAAAGCTGCTGTCACCAACTGGACTCTGGGTCAAGCTCAGGTGCTCGGAAAGCTTGGAATTAGGTCAAATGTGGTATCACCAGGACCTATTTTTGTAGATGGTGGCGATTGGGATTCGATACAAGAGAGAATGCCAGAATTTTTTGACGCAACTCAAGCAGCTCATCCTGGTGGAGCGATGGGAGTCGTTTCTGATGTTGCAAATGTTGTCACTTTTTTAGCTAGTGATAAGGCGAGTCACATAAATGGTGTCAATGTCACGGTTGACGGCGGTTTCTCCAAGAGGGTTGACTACTGATTTAGCAAGTTGGAGAAAAGATGTCTGAAATAGTTGATGTATATCTGGTAGCAGCTGGCAAATACCACGATATTGATTTTGCACGTTTAGAGTTGCTTAAACTTTTAGCTGAACACGAACAAATTCGGGTGACAGTAGTTTCTGATTATGAGAACGTTGAAGAAATCGAAAAGTGCAGTTTTATGGTCAGTTACACCTGTGACGTGCGCCCGTCCGAAGGGGCGCAGACTTCTATAAGAAAATGGGTTGAAAGGGGAGGACGCTGGATGGCTCTCCATGGAACCAACTCAGCATTAGATATGGGGGGTGAAAATGGAGTTGACTCGCCTCGTTGTTTTCCGATTTGGGCGGAAACATTAGGTAGCCAATTCGTGGCTCACCCTCCTATAGCTCCTTATCCTGTTGAGATTACTGACCCGTCAAACTGGTTAGTAGCCGATTTGGAGTCGTTTGAGACTGATGACGAACTTTACCTTTGTGAATATCACGACATCGAAAATCTACAAACCTTATTGCACACGGACTGGAATGGTGATGCTAGAGGATTTGTTGAAAGCGACTGGAACAACGATGACAAACGTCGACTTGTAATGTACTTGCGACCTTTAGGCAATGGGTGTGTGCTTTACAATACTCTCGGGCACTGTCGAGGGCATTACGATATGCGTCCCGTAACTGATTATTATCCAAAAATCGAAAGATGCTCTTGGGAGATTCCTCAGTATTACGAATTGTTAAAAAGAGGTATTCGTTGGGGGTTGGGCGAAAGCCAATAGGTGATCATTTACCTGAAAGTTCAGCTACAACAGGAGCAAACTCCTCTAAGTGCCTTTCGTTAACTGAAATATAACTAATCCCATATTCTTCACGTCGTCGCTCTAGGGTTTCACAAATTTCTGCAACAGAACCGATTAAAGCATGAGGGTATTCATTGAACTCCTCAACGGAAAATCCAAAATTCGCAGCCATTCCTTCGCGAACAGAAGCCGCTTCGTTAGTAACAGTGGTGAAATAAGCAGGAAGTTCAAGTTCGAGCTGATCAAAACGAGAACCTGCTCCATCTTTTATCCAAGAAATTTTTTCTCGTGTTTTCTCAGCTGTGCTGCTACCGATTCCCATTGCTCCTATTTTTCCATCGGAATTATTGAAGTTGAGNGAAACTATATCGGCNAGGCGGCCTGCTGTTGTGAGTATCTTCTGTGCTCCTCCTCCGACCATGATTTTGGGCCCATTTTCTTGNGGTGAAGCTGGAACAGCGGCAAATTCTTTNGCATAAACGTATTCACCGTCATAGTTCAAATCTGAACCCTTGAAAAACTCTCGACACAATTCGACTGTTTCTCCCATGCGTTTGATCCGAATGCTTGCCTTGTCCATATCCATGCCCATAGCTTCATATTCACTAGAAACCCATCCTGCACCGAAACCGATCTCTAAACGTCCCTCTGAAAGGAAGTCAATTGTTGCCAGTTCTTTGGCGAGGACAGTTGGGTGGTGATAATCGACGCAAATAACTTTGCAGCCAATCATTATTGATGATGTTGCGTCCGCTGCGGCCATCATTGCGGGAATCGCTGCAACTGTTTGAATCGGATGGTTCGCAGCTTCAAGAGCGCTTCCGGGGCCTATGTAATGGTCTGCTAGGAAAAATGTTGAATATCCTGAATCTTCTGCTTTTCGGGCTGTTTCTCGCCATTGTGAAGGGGACTCCGGCGTGAAGTATTGAAGTCCAAATCTAAATTTATTATTCATTTTTTCTCTTTCATTTTGTAAAGAAAGACCGTACGCCATGTGGTTCCGTTAACAGAAATCGTGAGATGCTTAGCGAGATATTTATTGGAGGTTATAGATGGGTCTATTAGAGGGCAAAGTAGCGATTGTTACAGGCTCCAGTCGGGGTATTGGTAAGGGTATAGCGACCGTTTATGCGCGTGAAGGTACAAAAGTAGTTGTAGCGTCTCGCACTCCTTCGCGTGTCGATGAAGTGGCAGAGGAAATCAGAGCAGAAGGTGGTGTTGCAGTTGGTGTCCCTTGTGATGTTGGTAAGAAGGATCAAATATTTTCTATGGTGGAAAAAACAGTTGAAGAATTTGGCACAGTCGACATCCTCGTTAACAATGCGCAGGGCTTCGGAACTGAAGCTAATCCTCAAACATCAACGATCCCTACGCCCATAGAAGACACCGATGATGACGAATGGGATTACACATTTCGAACGGGAGCATCCGCAACTCTTTGGGGAATGCAAGCAGTTTTTCCTCATATGAAAGAAGGGGGAGGCAAAATAATCAACCTCGCTTCCGGTTCGGGAATGCAAGGCTTTCCTGGAAACACCTGTTATAACGCAACAAAAGAGGCTATAAGGGCACTCACGCGTACCGCTGCCAATGAATGGGGAAAATACGCCATATGTGTCAACACGATCAATCCCTCTCTTCGAACAGACGCGTGGGAATCATGGGAAGCGGCAAACCCTGAGTTCGTACAGGGACTTAAGGACAAAATGCCTTTAGGTCGACTAGGAAATCCGATAGAAGATGGGGGACCTCTTTTTGTTTTTCTTGCAGGGCCAGGATCTGATTACATTACTGGTATGACCATCATGTTAAATGGTGGACGTCACATGCCCTAGGAGGGAGAACTTGGAGCCATTAATAAGATACCCAATATTTCAACATGCTTGGTTTGTTAGCGATCTAGAAAAAACGTGTCTTGCTTGGCACAGGGCAGTAGGTGCAGGCCCTTTTTTCATAACGGAAAACCATGTGACTGAAACTCAGACATATCGCGGTCAGACTTTTTTGACGCCTTTGCATTACGCGTTTGGGTACCACGGTGAAACTCAGGTTCAATTCATTCAACAAGATGAGGAAGAACCGTCTATCTATCGAGATATGTACAAAAAAGGCGAAGAAGGTTTTCACCACATAGCGATACTGGTTCCGGATGCAGATGTGAGGACAGAAGCAGAACGATTCGCGAAAGCTGGGTATCCGATTGCTTCCGAGTTGTGGTCACATGCGGATGTGGCTTATATCGACACTCGTGATTTGATCGGCTGTTTCTTGGAGTTACACGGAGACAATGATGAAATCAGAGGTGTTTTTGCTCCGTGGATAGAGGCACAGGAAAACTGGGATGGTGTAACAGAACCTGTCAGATACAGAAAGCAGTCAGTTTGATTAAAAGATCTGCACATAGATATGTTTGTGCGTTTTGTGTAAGGCTCTACTGAATTACGAAATGGAGGAATGTTTTGGATCTTTTAATAAGAGTTTCGCTTAATTCAAGTTTCGCCGAATGGAAAGCAAAATTTGATGAAGATGCTGAAGAAAGACAAAAGTTTATGTCAGGAGAAGTACTGGTTTCTCAAGCGGATGAAGAAACCGCTCTAGTTGTCGCCTATGGGGTTGATGTACCCGCTATGGCAGAATTTATGGGCACACCAGATTTTGCTGAAGGAACTGCTGACTTCGTGAAGTCTCACACTATTTACAACATTGCTGAATTAGAACCTCCCTCTTAGAGGCGATTTTGCAAAAACCTCTCTGCCACACCTGTGTGGGGGTGCTACCCGTCGGATACTGCTACGTATAGATACGTTTGCTTATTTCATATAAAAGAAGTAAAAATCAATCATGTCTAATTACTAAATGGGAGATTAGATGAAACTCACAATTACAGCGTCCATTCATGCCCGCTGGGGCCACAGAGTCGATGATCTAATTCACACACACGCTTGGACAGTCGAGGCAACTCTAGAAGGCCCACTGGACAGCAAAAAAGTTTACCCAGCAGATGATCTAGAGAAAATTCTTACCGATGCAGTAGAACCTTGGTTGGGATATTATTTAACTG
The DNA here is from genome assembly GCA_002716285.1 of Acidimicrobiaceae bacterium. Classification (GTDB taxonomy): domain Bacteria; phylum Actinomycetota; class Acidimicrobiia; order Acidimicrobiales; family MedAcidi-G1; genus MedAcidi-G1. The sequence goes on along the minus strand of PBAM01000006.1, from coordinate 19,503 downwards.
AAAAAGATGTTGGAATATGGAAAGGGTACAAGCCACTGATATGGGCGAAAGAACCTACTGTTGAAGAAATAACAAGAAACTTGTGGAATCACCTTTCAGAAAAAATACCCACCCTTACAGGGATCAGCCTTATTGAAAGTTCAGAGTTTGACAGATGCAGAAAAGTCTCTCTAACAATAAATTGAACTAATGAACTATTCTGAAAAATTTTCAGCGCTTTAATACAACCAGATTATTTTTCTTTGTGTTGGTGGTGGTGCCCGTCGGATACTGTTACGTATAGATACGTTCAGGTATCTACAGAACTATGATCAGCAGCTGAATGCTTTTAGCTATCCTCTCAGACCCGCACCTGCATTGGAAGAGGGTAAATTATTTCAATAGACAAAATAGAAGAAGGGAATACAATGATTTTTTTACTACAAGAAGAAATCGATGATTTCAATACATTCAAAACTTGGTTTACAAGTGAAGCTATTCCACAAATTGAAGCCCTTGGAGGTAAATGTTTAGTTATGGGAGTCGAAGTAGAAAATGAAAACATGCTTCACTTGGTAATGGAGACCCCTTCAGTGGAAGTAGTGCAAGGGTTTATGGGTTCGGAAGAGTTTACGGAAGCTAGAAAAAATGCTGGAGTTCATGTCGATACCACACAAATAACTTTTCTTAAAGAGTAGGTGTGCATTTGGAGTGTGTCCTCGGATACTGCTACGCATAGATACGTTCAGGTTTTTCATCCAACTCGGGTACCAGGGGTTCTTAACCGTCATTATTGGCGGTTTAATCGACCCATTCTAGAGTCCCATCGTCTAACTCTTCATAAAAAATGCATTTCCCGATACTTTGACCCGCACAGTGTCTCTCCAAATTCCACTGGGAACAATCGTCTATATGGTGTCCATATGTTTGTTCATACAACAAAAGCATTTCACTTTCTCCATTGACTAAAAATTCAACACCTAATTGGGCTATCTGCCATTCAGGGATTTTATCCGTTACGCAATTGACCCACCAAATGTCTTCAGGCCAGAGAGGTTCTTCATCCTCAAACTTATATCCCTCTTCTGCGTAATATTTTTTTATAGATCTGGTGAAATTTTCTTTTTCCATTTTGATTAAATCGGCACATTTAACTTCAGCATCTGTGCTTCTAAGGGCATCTTCTCTTAAAACTCCACCAGTTAAACTCGTCGAACCAACCCGCAGTCGTTGAACAAACTTTTCGTAGCCTACGATCCCTAGTTCAGCAATTATGGTTTCGAGCCAGCATTCATAATCATCCGTATCGAGTGGATTCCAATTGTCAGAGGCAAGGAAAGGTTCAGTACCAATCGTTGGGTCGTAATTCAAAACTTTAGTTTCGATATATGAGGTGACCTCTAGATCTTCTCTAGTGGGTTCCGTCATTGTTGTAGTAGTGGGGACTTCGGTAGTCGCATTTACTGCACCAGAATCTGGATCACCTCCGCAAGCAGAAGCAGACAAAAGTAGACAAACAGAAACCGCAAACTTTCTCATGTCACCATTTTGGCACATCTGTGTGGGGGTGGTGCCACAAGGCTTTGAACTTTGAAAACTTAGTTTGGCTACCAGAAAACTCCAAGCAGAAACGTTTAACCACAAAACAGCAGGTCACAACGTGGAGCTAGGGGGAATTGAACCCCCGACCTCCTCCATGCCATGGAGGCGCTCTAGCCAACTGAGCTATAGCCCCTGAAGAAGAAAATCGTAGCATAAGCGAATAGGTACTTACTCCAAGTAATGCAACTCTTTCCACAAAGGTCCCTAAAAGCTTCGGTAGTCTCAATACGTGACTGAAAGCTATAACCCGCAAGAAATAGAGTCGCGTTGGCAACAAAGATGGATCGACGATGGCACTTACGAAGTAGATAATGACGACGAGCGTCCTCCATACTACGTGCTGTCCATGTACCCATATCCGAGTGGTCCCGCCCACATGGGTCACGTTCGGAATTACACTATGGGAGATTTGCTTGTCAGATATCGGACAATGAGAGGCGATGGAGTCTTATCACCTATTGGTTTTGATTCCTTTGGTCTTCCGGCAGAGAATGCAGCCATAAAAACAGGAACTCACCCGCGAATCCACACAAAAGAGAATATTGAAAAATTATCTGCTTCTCTCCGAAGGATAGGTGCGGCTTATGACTTGAGAAGATCGTTTAGCAGTCACGATAGCGACTACATGAAATGGACACAGTGGATTTTTCTTCAGCTTTACAAAGCGGATCTCGCTTATCGTGACAGAGCATCAGTTAACTGGTGTCCTGGTTGTCAAACTGTTCTAGCAAATGAACAGGTGCTTGCTGATGGCACTTGTGAAAGATCAGGGGATCTTGTTGAAAGTCGAGAAATGGAACAGTGGTTTTATCGAATAACCGAATATGCACAACAGTTGCTTGATGATATGGACACTGTGGAATGGCCAGAAAAGGTAAAACTGATGCAACAAAATTGGATCGGCCGTTCCGAAGGGGCGCAGTTTGGTTTACCTATAGCGGATACTGATGGTAGACAACGAGAAGACGTTCCTCCTCTCGATGTTTACACAACACGCCCAGACACTGGATTTGGAATGACCTTTGCCGTGATGTCTCCGGAGCATCCAAGAGTCGATGAGTTGACAACCGAAGAAAACCGGCCATCGGTAGAAGTCTTCCGAGAAGAAGTAGCGAACCGCTCCGAAATGGATCGACTCTCCTCAGAAGGAAATATTGAAAAAAGGGGAGTTCCAACCGGATCTTCTGTAATAAATCCATTTACGAACTCACCAGTCCCACTATTTTTAGCTGACTACGTTCTTATGACCTATGGAACCGGAGCGATCATGGCAGTTCCGGGAGAAGATCAACGAGATTGGGATTTCGCTGTTGCACACGGATGCGAAATCATTAGAACTGTTGAACCGCCAAAAGATTTTGACGGAGAGGCTTACACAGGTGATGGCAAATCTATAAATAGCGATTTTCTTAATGGAATGAAGATAAAGGAAGCAAAAGACGCTGCTATTCAGTGGCTTGAGGATCAAAATATAGGATCTCACCGAATTAACTACCGACTTAGAGACTGGTTAGTTTCAAGGCAGCGGTATTGGGGGTGTCCGATTCCTATTATTTTCTGTGATGAATGCGGAGAGCAACCAGTTCCCGACAAAGACTTGCCTGTCGATTTACCTGATGACGTGAAGTTCATGCCAACAGGAAGATCACCTCTAACAACACACGAAGATTTCCTCAAAGTTGAATGTCCAAAATGTGGTGGAAGTGCTAAGCGTGAGACCGACACGATGGACACTTTCGTTGACTCATCCTGGTACTTTTTAAGATTCACCGACCCATGGAATAAAGAAAGACCCTTCGGTGAAGAAGCTATTGGCCATTGGTTGCCCGTTGACCAGTACATAGGTGGAGTTGAACATGCAATTCTTCACCTTATGTATGCAAGGTTTTTCACCAAAGCGCTTTCAGATTTAGGGGTAGCTCCAAAAGAGTTAAGAGAACCATTTAAAAGACTCTTCACTCAAGGAATGATTCGACTCGGGGGGTCAAAAATGTCTAAGTCTAAAGGAAATCTAGTAGCCCCAGAAGCAATTCTCGATAATCAAGGAGCTGATGCTTTACGTCTAGCGCACCTTCAAGTAAAACCCCCTCAAGAAGATGTTGATTGGGAAGATTTCGGTATTGACGGTTGTGCAAAATTTTTAAACCGTGTTTGGCGAATAGCGCATCCAAATAACCCCATAACGGCACAACTTAGAGAAGGTACTGTGAACGAAGAAGACGAAGAAATTGTTCGTCAGACTAATCGTTTAATAGAGCGAATTACTGGCGATTATGATCGCTGGTCCTATAACACGGCAGTTGCAGCTTTTATGGAGTTCACAAATACTTTGTACCGTTGGGTCCAAAGTGAAGATGGAGGACATGTAGAAGTCCTTAAATCAGCCGTAGATACGCTCCTACTCGTGATGGCACCCGCTACCCCACATTTCTGCGCTGAACTTTGGGAGATTAGAAACTCAGCTCATATACATCAAGAATCCTGGCCACAAGCAGACAAATCTAAAATTCAATCTGACACAGTAACGCTAGTAGTGCAGATAAACGGAAAACTTAAAGATCGTATAGAAGTGGCATCCGATTTAAGTGAAGAGGAAATTCAAGACTTGGCTTTAGCTTCGGAACGTATAAAAGAATTATTAAACACCCAGAAACCTAAACGTATAATTGTTAGACCTCCTGCTTTAATAAACATTGTGGTCTGAGGAACTATTAATTCAGCTTTCTTCTTGCGAACGGAGAAAACTCTGCAACTCTTCCGCAAGATCATCACCTGATGGCAAGCTGGCATCAGCGCTAGTTAGTTGGTCATAGGCGATTTCTAATTTTTCTATCATCGCTAAGTGTTCTTCGTTGTTACCAATTAGTTGGTCTAAATGACTTCTGGTGTTCAAAGCTTTCCGGTCTAATTGTAAATCTTGACAATAAATACCGGAAATATCTCTCAGACCTTCCAATAACTCAACTGCAGCAGGCGGGTACGGTCCAGTTGAGAGGTAGTGGGGGACTTGGGCCCAAAGACCTATAGAAGGGATTCCGGTGAGAGTAACCTCGTTCTCAATCACAGCTTGAAGTCCGGCAGGGACTTTGACTGAAGCAGTAACAAAATCAAGTTTTTTAGCCATTTCAGAAGAACTTGCAGTGCAAGAAAGCCTTGTAGGTCTGGTATGAGGTACTGCAGCGGGGTACGCCCCAAGACCCACTACCAAGGAGACATCAAGATCATGGCAAATATTTGTCATAGCCTGAGCAAAAATTTTCCACTCATGGTCTGGTTCGGGGCCGTGCAATATGCAAGCGTCAGGTCCTTCTAAGCCTTCGATCTTCAAAAGCTCTATTGAAGGCCATTCTAGACTCTCTACTACACCGTCATTTAAACTAAGAATAGGTCGACGAGCACGATGATCTAGAAGTTTGTCTGTGTCGAACTTAACCATTGTTTGACTTTGAGCTTTTAATAAGAGGGAGTCTTTTACACTGCGAGCAATTCCGGATGAGTCTATCCAACCCTCGAGAGCTAAAATTAAAACAGGTTTTTTAAGTTCCTCAAGTTGGATGAATTCAAAAAGACGCTCATGATCATTTTTCATCTTTTTAGTCCTTTAAAAAATCTTGGAATGTTGAATTGGCTAAATCAATTAGAAGAAGAACACGTTCTCCAAAAATTTCAATAGCATCGGTATCAGCTTCATTTCCCATTACTCCAGCTGCATACCTTGTGTAAACCCCTTCGAGTATGCATGCAAGCCTCCAATAAGCAAACGCTATATAGAAATCTAATTTTGAAAGATCTCTTTCACTTAAGTTGCCATAAAGGTCACGCACCTCTTCAGGACTAGGGAAACCTTCAACTGACATTGCCTGTGTTTCCATGCCCGTAAGGTCATTTGAATAGGAAATGATCGCTGCAAGGTCCGAAAGAACATCACCTAATGTGCAAAGCTCCCAGTCTAAAACTGCAGCCACCTCACCTGTTTCGGTCATGATTGTATTGTCTAATCTGTAGTCGCCGTGAACTATTCCAACTCCTTGCTGATCAGGGACATTTTGGAGAAGGTTGTCATGGATTTCAAAAATACCTGATATTTCTCTATTAGTTGATTGTTCAAATTGCGCTTTCCAACGTTTTAGCTGACGTTCGATGTAACCATCTTTTCTAGCCAAATCACCAAGTCCCACTTCGTCAACATCTACTGCATGTAAAGAAACAAGTGTTTTTAAGAGAGACTCACCCATTCTATTACGAACTGAAAGAGGTCGAGAGCGGGCGATTTCAGCATCACGCACCACTACTCCTTCTACGAAGTCCATTACATAAAAAGGAGCATCGTTAATTGCTGTATCTTCACAAAGGCCAACCACTCTGGGAACTGGAACCCCACTGCCTGCGAGTGCTTTGATTACCCGGTATTCACGACCCATATCATGAGCGGTTGCAAGAACATGTCCCAGTGGGGGGCGTCTGAGAACCCATTTTCTTCCAGAATTTTCTGTGACCGTATAAGTTAAATTGGAATGCCCACCAATAATTTGATGATATTCGAGTTCACCTTCAACTCCGCCGACATGTGCATCTAACCACTTACGAACCTCGTTTTTTCTTATACCCGGAGTTGTATTCATGCTCAGACGGTAGTGGACGAAAGAGGATCTCTCTACCCTAAAGGTAAGGAAATTTGTTTTCTTGTTTGGTGGATGAAGATGACTCTTGAAGTAACTGATATTGATTTTGAAAAAGAAGTATTAGAACGATCAGAAAATACCCCAGTAGTGGTTGATCTCTGGGCGCCATGGTGTGGTCCGTGTAAAAGCTTAGGGCCGATACTGGAAAGGGTTATCGAAGAGACAGAAGGAAAAGTTATTCTCGTCAAAGTAAACATTGATGAAAACCCTGGTGTGGCGGGAGCATTTAAGGTTCAGTCAATTCCGGCTGTTTTTGCCATACACAATAAGGATGTCGTTAGCAGTTTCGTTGGAGCACAAGGTGAAGAAGCTGTGAGGGACTTTGTTCAAAAACTTTTACCTTCCGAAGAGATGACAGAACTAGAGAAACTAATAAATGACGGAGATGAGTTGTCTCTTAGAAAAGCTTTAGAAATAGAAGCGGATAACCCGGCGGCAGTAATGAGCCTCGCCCAACTGCTTGTGACAAGAAATGAAGAGGGAGATAAAGACGAAGCAATAAAACTCCTCGAAAAAACACCCGAGACTCCTGAAACGAGAAGAGTGCTAGCGATAGCACGTCTTGAGAATGTAGAGGATATTGATTCTGAATTAACTGAATTGATTGAGAGAGTAAAAACAGACGAAGATGCAAGAGATAGATTTATCGACCTACTTGAACTATTAGGTCCTGAAGATCCAAGAACAAGTGAATGGAGACAACGCTTGACCTCTGCGCTCTTCTAGTAGGCAGAAAGCAAAAAAATTGTGACTAAAGATACGAAAATTGAAGTTCCGGCAGTAGAAGGTTTCTTCACTATTGAGGAAGAAACGCATTTAATCGGCGGTCGCTTTAAGAAATCTGGAAGCTTTTGTTTCCCAAAAAGTCTTGGAGGGTCAGACCCTGATTTCCCTGAAGATGAAATTGAAGAAGTTCTTTTAAGTAGAGTCGGAAAAATTTGGTCCTATACAAACAGTGCCTATCCACCCCCACCACCTTTTATAGCAGCGGAACCTTATGTACCTATTGTCATTGCAGCAGTAGAATTAGAAGAAGAAAAAATGGTGATAATAGGTCAGGTAGTAAATGGTTATAGCGTGGAAGATCTAAGCGTAGGCATGCCAGTTGAAGTAAAGGTCGGAACTTTGTACGAAGATTCTGAATACCGTTACTTAACCTGGATGTGGAAGCCATTGTTTGAAGAGCAGAAACAGGATAAAAATTAGAAATGGAAGATATAGCGATATTGGGAGTTGGGATGCATCCCTGGGGTAAATGGGGCCGTAATTTCGTTGAATACGGCACCGTTGCTGCAAGAAAGGCCTTAGATGATGCTCAACTTGAATGGAGCGAGATCGGTTTTATTTCTGGAGCGATAACCGTTCGATGCGGTTACCCCGGTTATGTAGCTGGATCAACTATGGCGCGCGCTTTAGGCTTCAACGGAACCCAAGTGGCTAGCTCATATGCAGCTTGTGCTTCAGGTGCTACTGCTCTTTCCGTTGCCCGTGGGCAGATTCTTTCAGGCGCATGTGATGTAGCTCTAGTTGTTGGAGCGGATACAACACCGGACGGATTTCTTGCCCCAAATGATGGAATTAGAACTGACGACACCGATTGGCTCCGTTTCCACATGGTAGGAGCAACTAACCCCGTCTATTTCGGCCTGCATGCTAGGCGACGCATGGAAATGTATGGCGCTACTCAGGAAGATTTCGCACTCGTCAAAGTAAAAAACAGCAAACACGCAGTATTTAATGAAAATGCACGATTCAACAAAGAGTATGCACTGGAAGATATTTCCGCCTCACCTGTCGTATCCGACCCATTAAGACTGTTAGAGATATGCACAACAAGTGACGGTGGAGCAGCAGTCGTAGTTTCTTCTCTCGATTATGCCAAGTCACTAGGCGTAGACAACCCGGTTCGAATATCAGCAATTGCTTTAAATACTCCTACCTATCCAGATCCCTTAATTGACCTACCATATTTAGCAACTGACTCGTCAGCGAATACCGTTCCGAACGAAATAGGTTTTAAAGAATCAATTGGTGAACATGTTTACGAAGAAGCAGGTATAGGACCTGAAGATGTAGACGTCGCTGAAGTTTATGACCTGGCATCCTCCATGGAGCTCGACTGGTACGAACAATTGGGTTTTTGCCAACTTGGTGAAGCAGAGAGTCTTTTACGAGACGGAAGCACTTCGATTGGAGGAAGAATCCCCGTGAACCCAAGTGGGGGGCTCGGGGCATTCGGGGAAGCTGTTCCGGCACAAGCAATTGCCCAAGTCTGTGAACTTAACTGGCAACTAGCCCAGCAAGCAGGAAAGCGACAAGTTAAAGATGCCAGAATAGGTATTACAGCAAATCAGGGTCTATTCGGACACGGTTCATCAGTATTGCTTAGAAGATAGCGTAAGTAACATATTAAATTAATGAAATGAGGTGGTGAAGTATGGCAGTGCACGAAACCATAGATGATGGGATAGCAATTCTCACCATGGATAATCCGCCTGTGAACGCACTTAATATCACAGACGCATATTTTATTGCAGAAAAAATACGCTCTTACAGCAACCAAGAAGACGATATTAAAGTTGTTTTGCTTCGGTCTTCTGGAAATGGCTTTTGTGCAGGAGTCGATATTAAAGAGATGCAAGAACTCCCAGGAAATGAAGGCATTCTGAAAGCCAACAATTCTTGTTATGAACTGTTCGATGCTATACACAATTCCAAAATCCCTGTTATAGCAGCTGTGAATGGTCACTGTTTAGGAACTGGAATTGGAATTGCGGGTAGCGCAGATGTGATCATCGCTTCCGAGGAGGCCATTTTTGGTCTTCCCGAGGTGGACAACGGGGCACTTGGAGCCGCAAGCCACCTTATGCGTCTGGTTCCTTCCCAGAAAGCAAGGTGGATGCTCTACACCTGTGAGCCAGCAACATCACAAGAGCTTTTTAGTTATGGATCAGTTTTAGAAGTCGTAGAAAGTGAAAAACTCGAAGAAGCCTCACTAGCAGCTGCTAAAAAGATCGCAGAAAAGAATGGAACACTAATACGAGCAGCAAAGGCCTCTTTAGACGGTATTGAGGAAACGAATCTTTCAAAGCGTTATCGATTAGAACAGGGTTATACATTCGAGATGAACCTCATGGGAATCGGTGGTCAAGCTCGCGACGCATTTTTGGACAAATAAGAGCATAGGTAATTACGTAATGAATAAAGTGTCACTCGTGATTATGGCTGCTGGGCTTGGAAGCAGGTTTGGTGCTCCTAAACAACTGGTATCAGTCGGTCCAGAGAATGAAATTTTTCTTGATTATGCTATTAGAGCAGCGATAGAGGAAGAAATTAAAAAAGTTGTAATAGTTACTCGAAGCACCTTAAATGAGCAACTGGAAAAGCATCTCACCCAATATCAGCGAAGTAATTTACTTATTGAAATTGTCAATCAAGATGCGTTCGAACCCAAACGTGATAAACCATGGGGGACCGGACATGCAGTCGTCACAGCTTTGGACAAAACTGACGGACCAATTATTGTCATGAATGCAGATGACTATTATGGACCCACGGCTTTAAGGCAGATTCTTTATGGTTTCAATGCTGAAAACCCAGCAATTCTGGCATTCAAATTGAAAAATACACTCCCTGAAACTGGAAGCGTTTCACGAGGCATCCTTTCAATAGAGAACGGAAAACTTCTGAGTATCAGAGAAACACATGAAATAAGAAACGAAGAGAACCTCATTAGAAGCAGAGATCAAGCTTCCATTCCCGGTGACACTGATGTTTCTATGAATCTATGGGCCCTTCCATCCAAAAGTCTAAAAATACTCAAAGAACAATGGAGTGTTTTTATAGCCTCAAATTCTTCCGATGAAGAAGCAGAATTTCTCTTACCTCTGGCAATTGAAGAACAGCGTTTAAATAATCAAGTTGAAATAGATGTGATTAGAAGCAACGAGTCATGGATAGGGGTTACAAACCCCGAAGATCTTGATGCGGCAAGAAGCGCCCTAGCGATAATTAACGACTAACTGGAGCAAAGATGTTTGTATTACGTTTCGATTTACGTATTCCACCTTTTGTGGAAACCCTCACACACGGCGACCAATACCGAGAGTTCTTAAAAATGGTCGACTGGGCTGATGGCAAGGGTTTCGCAGCTGTTGTTCTTTCAGAGCATCATGGCACAGAAGACGGATATATGAACTCACCTCTATTGTTAGCGGGAAGTGTTTTAGGAGCAACGGATAATCTTTTTTGTTCTGTCTCTGCTTTACTTTTACCTTTACACGATCAACTCAGAATCGCAGAAGAAATAGCGACTATAGATCTGATAGCACCGGGAAGATTCAATGTTGTAATAGGTGTCGGGTACAGAGAATCAGAGTTTGAAATGTTCGCCAAGAACAGAAAAACTCGAGGAAGGGATACCGAAGAAGGCATACAAACAATTCTCACTGCCTTAGAAGGGAAACCTTTTGAATACAAAGGAAGAGAAGTGCTCATTAGCCCTAAACCTGTTTCAGATCCCAGTTCCTTAATTTCCGTAGGTGGTTCAGTCGAAATATCAGCTAAACGAGCAGCGAGATTAGGATTACCTTTTGTGCCAGCAGTTAAGGATGATTCTTTGGAAAATGCTTATTATTTGGAAGCAAAAGAAGTCGGTTACGAAAACCCTATTTGCATGATGCCTTCTGGCCCGGGGATGGTGATGGTCAGTGAGGATCCAGAAAGACTTTGGAGCAAGATAGGAGAGAATCTTATATATGACGCCATGACTTACGCCGCATGGCAATATCAGGATCAAAGATCTTCATGGCATGTAGAAGGGACAAGTATTGATGAACTTAAAAAAGGCGGTCAGCATCTAATTGTGACACCTCAAGAGTGTGTGGATCTTGTAAGAAGTAATGGTGCGGTAGTTCTACATCCGCTAGTCGGAGGTTTGGATCCAGGAGTTGGGTGGGAAAGTTTAGAGTTAGTAGCTAATAAAGTAATTCCTGCTCTAAATTGATGCATCATAAAATGTATATAAATAGGTTTATTCGGAGGGGCAATGAGTGACTTAACAGTAGAAAAAGACGGATCAATCTTGGTTCTAACAATGAATAGGCCAAATCGGCAGAATGCAATGACTCTTCCCATGTTCGCGCGACTGGCTGACGCTTGGGAAATGATAGATGAGGACTTAGACATTCGAGTCTGTATTTTGACAGGAACCGATGGGAATTTTTCTTCGGGAATGGATTTACGCTCCCTCTCAGGTGATAGTGAAAACACGGATGATTATGACATCAATAAACGTATGGAAGAGGAAGGCTCAGATTTTATTTATAAAGGTTTATTGAAAACTAAACACCCTAGAGTCCCCTTGATAGCCGCCGTGGAGGGAAATGCTATTGCTGGGGGTACCGAAATCCTTCAAGGAACAGACATTAGAGTGGCTGGAAAATCAGCTATCTTCGGAGTTTCAGAAGTTAAATGGTCCTTATATCCAATGGGAGGATCAGCAGTTCGACTTGCACGACAGATACCTTTTACAGAAGCAGCAGACATACTTTTAACAGGAAAGCATATAACTGCTGAAGAAGCTAAAAATCTTGGTTTAGTAGGTCATGTGGTAGATGACGGCAAAGCAATGGATAAATCGATGGAAATAGCTGAAACCATTTGTCAGAACGGTCCACTAGCTGTCGAAGGTGTTTTACGAACTCTTAGAGAAACAACAGGAATGACAGAAGAAGAGGCTTTTGAATTCGAAGACCCAATCGGCAAGAAAGTATTTGCTTCACAAGATGCAAAGGAAGGCCCNAAGGCGTTTACGCAGAAAAGGCCACCTGANTTTAAACGTCTCTGATCAGAAACGGTCGCCACCTTCCTCGAAACCTGGAAGTTGAGATTGGATCTCGAAACCCATTTTTGTCGCCTCATCTAAAATTAAGTGTTCGCATGACTTCCAGTCATGTGCCCTGAGACCAGTCAAATCTTGATTGTAAGGCGCATCGTAAATTATCACCTTATTGCCGGTAGATTCGAGTGCTTCTATATTGTGAGGAGCGTCGTCGATATATAAATGAGCTCCCACTTGTGGTTTATCGCCTAAAAAACATATGTCTCTGTAAGGTATTTTTGCGTCATCTAACCATTCAACTGTGTCAACGACCGCTTTAGCGTGAGTCCAATTGACATATAGTCGGTGAGTGATAATTCGGATCCAAACACCAGCATCAGAGAGCCTCCATAGAACTTCTGATGCTCGATCCATGGCTGGCATTTGCCTCATCATGTTGTACTCATCAACTGCCAGATGATGCAACTTTCGATATTCCTCAGTAGTTAGTCCCCACTCGTTGAAATCCCAAGAACGTTTAAGGGGAAGGGCAGATTTGTCTACTCCAAGTTCCTGGGCAGCGATTTCCCTAAACGCAGTCGTGTAGTCGGCGCATACACCATCTAAATCAACACCTAGAACAAAAGGGGTTTCGAGATGGTTTTTTTCTTCAGAAGTCATTTCAGCCTGCGGTTAGTCCACCGTCGACTGTAATGACGGCACCATGGATTCTCCGAGCATCATATGACGCTAAAAAAGAAATTACATTTGAGATCTCTTCAGCTTCAGCCACTCCTCGAAAACCCATGTACGGTTTCACTAAATCCATGTTCACATCTTCGGGTATCGAATAATTGTCAATAAGTTGAGTTTGGACGCTACCGGGNGCGACAGCATTTATTCNGATGCCAGTTTTGATGTATTCCATTGCTAGTGATTTAGTCATCGCAATAACACCACCTTTAGTTGCAGAGTAAGCGACTGTGTAAGCTTGCCCCATTAGACCCGAGCAGGAAGCAATGTTAATTAAGGAACCATTGTTCTCGATTAGGAAAGGTATTGCCGCCTGAGAGCACCAAAAAACTCCAGAGAGGTTAACTCCAACCATTTGATTCCAAGAAGTTTCAGATACTTCGGTCATGTGTTCACTNCGAGCAATTCCAGCGATATTAGCTAAGACATCGATTCGACCGTTTTTTTCAAATATTTGAGAGATGGTTGAATGACATTGCTCCTTTGAAGCAACATCGGCTATGTAAGTATCACAACGTTCTTTATTGGATTGCAGAGAGTTTGACAAAGTATCAAGGCCATCAGCGTCAATATCCATCGCAGCGACCTGAAATCCCTGGTCGAGCATGGCGATTACGGTTGCTCTTCCTATTCCGGAAGCTGCACCTGTTATCACAGCGACTTTAGATTCATTTTTTGTCATAGGGNGTTTCTGCTTTCANCGATAAACCGTAGTCTTCAGATCAGCATTTGTGGAGTATCTCCGAATACTTTAGACAATTAGAAAGCAGGAGTTGTGTCNACCGAATTGATGTATTTAAACGAAGNNACTAGACGATTAATGAAAGCAGTTCGTTTGATTGACACATCCGATGAAGTCATATCTGAATTGAGTGAAAAAATTTCTGATATTGCTTCGAAGGCTGAAAAGTACACTTATAAGGGTCAAACAGCGCAAGGGTCATTGAAGAACGACAAAAATCCGATTGAAAGGCGAGAGCAGAACCCATCAGAATTTTTTCCCTACAGTCCGGCTATAGGTCCTTTTAACCCAATAGCGCCTCCACTNAAGGTGGAGGTNANNAATGGANNTAAATACAAAGAAATAAGGNCTTTCGGAAAACTAGATGGAGTTTATATTGGGCCGCCCGATCTTGTGCAAGGGGGTGTAATCGCTTTACTTTTTGACGACATACTGGGAAGCGTTTTAGTCGTCAACAATTGTGGTGCTATGACAGGGACTTTAGAAGTGAGATACGAAAAACCTACTCCGATTGCTAAAGAACTGTTATGGACAGGAAAGGTAGAGAAAATTGAAGGACGCAAAATTCATGTTTCAGCTGAGTTGTGGGAGGGAGAAACCAGAACAGCAACAGCAAAAGGGGTTTTTGTAAAAGTTAAGATGCTGAATTGAGAAAAGAATAAGGTGTAAAAGCAAAAAACCCCGCCACCGAAGTGACGGGGTTTTTTAAGTTTTTGCTACTTAGCGGGCTACGCCTTTACCAAGAGCAGAAATTGCCGCATTTCCGACCGGAATAAACGCACAAATTGCTAGCGCAGTTCCGATATCAGATCCGAAGCTTCCCATTCCGAGAATTTCGGTTGATGCGCCGTAGTCCATACCACCGAGTTCGGTGACGGCTACGAAAAGATAAGCCCAAATCAAATTTAAATTAGGCCCGATAATTGGAAGTCCTTTAAGCATCCCATTAACACCTGCGGTGTCGAGNATGCTGTCAAGAACAGCCACTACACCCTGAAANAGCATTCCTAGAATGATCAGAGTGAGAATTGTTGACATCATGGAGAGGTACCCCTTTTATAGTTGTAACTCGACTCGCCTCACCGGACAAGTCGAACTGTCACTTGCTAAATTAGAAGAATCAAATAGCCCTGTGGTGGATCCTGTTCGAACTTTTTCTAATATTTTTAGATTTTCTACTTTTTCTGACGGAAATGCACTAATATTGCCCGTTTATGCTAAAGATCACCGGTTTTAAGCGGAAAACATCTTCCAATAGTGCTCTTAAATCTTTATTTGTTATGTGTTTTTTTCTTATTTCNGGTTCTTTTTTGGCACCTGANGTGCTGGATATTTGGGCATCAACACAAAAAAATGACTTTCGCCGCGATTTAGCCAAAGAGTGGTCAGACTCAGTAGGTGAAATAAGCAGAAACATCAAAATTAATGAGATACGAGAATTTTCAGAGCGCATAATTGATAGTTCNTCATCAGAAGAACTGCTAGAACCTTTGGTGAAATCCGGTTTGACGATTAAAGAAGTAAGTCTTCCAATAAAAGAAGAAATATTAGAAGAAAACGATAGTGAGGTAAGAATAACTGAAGAGAAATCAACGCCATCAAGCATTGAAAATTTATCTTCGTTACCTACTATTACCCCGACAACTCTTTCTCCTCCAATAACTGCAGTCCCAATAACGACCATTACAACTTTCGTTAACTCAGAATCTTTTATAAAAGCTCGAAGGACAGGAACAGCTGAAGACCCATTGAGAGTGCTTGCTGTAGGTGATTCCCTTATGTTGGATTTNCAATATGGCCTAGAAAGAATTTTAGAACCGAGAAAAGATATAAATATTGAGGGTAGAGGAGCGTTGGGGTTTGGTTTCACAGTTCCACACTGGGATTGGGAAGACGACGTGATACCTGACTACAGCTCAATGGTCGGGAAAGTTCGTCCAGATGTTGTTCTAGCAATGATCGGAGCCAATGAATTCCAAGGGTATGCAATAGAAGGTGAAGATCTCGAACCAGGCTCTTTCCGATGGAATGAGNTTTTGACTGAACGAGCTCATGATGCAATCTCTTATTGGATAGCAGACGGCGCGTATCTCTATTGGTGGACCACTCCGAGAATGTCAGACCCTTCTTACTTGACTGATGACTTGAACAGCATTTGGGATTCTGTAGTTAGCGACTGGCATCCAAAAGCTGAAATGGTCGACAGCATGAAAGTTTTAGGCGACGAAGAAGGGAAATTCCGTTGGAACATGGAAATGCTCGACGGATCCATTATTCCTCTTCGTAAAGAACATGGCGTCCATTTTTTTGAGGTAGGNGCAGACGGTTTATCTAGACAGTTTGAAGAAATCTTGGAAGAAGACGGATGGGTTAAAGATCTGACGCCGGATTCTTAATCTTCTTTTTTCAACCGCTCTTTTAGTAAAGAGATTTCTTCCACGAGAATTCGTATCCGATTCTCCATTCGTGAAAGTTCATANGAAAAATGCATAGCTAATAGGAACAGGAAACCTATTGCTAAAAGTAGAAAAAGAGTTGGTTGATACCAAATNCCGAGTTTTTCAGCAGTCCAGTCAAGTATCTGGGGAACGGCAGAAATGACCGCTAGTGCTGTTCCAACTGTTAGCCACAGNATTGAATATTTTGCTTTTAGGGCTTTNAGTCGGACCAGTCTCACGATCAAGAATAAAGCACCTAGAGCAAGAACAGCTATCAAAATATGTGTCGATGAACTCATAGAGTCAATCCTTTTTCTTTTTGCGAGTACCAGCTAGCACCACTATCAAAAGTCGTAAAAAGTAATAAATTAGACGAAAGTTGCGGTTAGACGGTNGCCCGGCTGATCTTTCTCGCATTTGAACTGGAATTTCTGAAATTTTAAAACCATTTTTTGAAGCTATAAGTAGTGCTTCNACAGAATCCATGTATTCAACTGGGTATTCCTTAGCGAAAAGTTTGATTACTGGTTTTCTNAAAGAGCGAAAACCAGAAGAGGTNTCNGNAAATTTCTGACCTGTATAGATCCTTACTAAGAGTCGCAGAAAGTTCATCGCAGCTTTTCTNCTTGAACCAACTTTATAAGAGTGGNCAGTGGAAAATCTGCTCCCAATTACCATGTCGGCGCGTTCGAGTTCAGAA
The DNA here is from genome assembly GCA_002716285.1 of Acidimicrobiaceae bacterium. Lineage (GTDB taxonomy): Bacteria > Actinomycetota > Acidimicrobiia > Acidimicrobiales > MedAcidi-G1 > MedAcidi-G1. The sequence continues at coordinate 2,786 of PBAM01000006.1, read as the reverse complement.
AGCAGTAAGGATATTTGTGTTGGATCATGCTGTCCATCTGCATCAAACTGATAAGCACAGTCAATTCCTCTATCGAGACAATAACGAAAACCTAAACGAAGAGCGCCTCCAATTCCTAGGTTGAAAGGCATAGAAAGACAGACGCAGTCAAACTTTTTAGCGATTTCGGCAGTTTCATCCGTGGAACCGTCATTAACTACAACTATTAGATGCTCTGGGAAAAGCTCTTTAATTTCACTTATTACATTTGGAAGTGATTCCGCTTCGTTAAAAGCTGGAATAATAGCTGCAGTTTCCATAAGAAGCACAGTATCTGCGNTTGACCATTTTTCTTCGATATCTAAAAAGCATCGAAGTCTAATAATTCAAATTCGGTAAGTTCAAAATTGCTATCAGTTTCAAAAAAATGAATTACTAAATCAAGAGGACTGGGTTGAAATTTTCGCGGAATTTTCAGACCATCCATCCTGAAGTGGTGATTTTTACCCCAATAAGCGACAAAAGGCGTTTTGTGATATTTGGCGATACCTGATGCAAAGGGTGCTATGGGGAAAGGAACTTNATTCGGATTTACAGGAAATGCTTTGAGTAGAACAGCTATTTTGATTCCGCCGATAGAAATCCTTGTAGTCACGAGGACAGCTGATTCAGATGCATGTAAATAGTAGTTAGCCCCTGGTCTTGAAAGCCTCCACTTCAAAAGTTCTGCATTCCAGATAGGGGAAAACCCGGAAGGGTGCGTAAAAGTTTCAAAATCAAAAAATTCTTCTGGTGGAGATTGTTTGAGTTCGTTAGCTTCCAATGGAAATGTTTCCAATTCGACTTCTGATCTTGAGAGTTTTAAAAGTCGAAAATCGAGAGAAGGGAGCTTTCTCCAACCCATTGCTTCGGTCATTCGTGGTGAAGATTGTGAATTTGCCACTCCAAGAATTCCATCTAAGTTACCCTTGATTCCAGCTTCGTAACTTTTTTCTATAGTTTTGCGAAACAACCCTTTACCGCGACTGTTTGGAGACACGGCCAAATCAACACCTACACCTAATGTGATTCTATTTCCGAGGTTGTTCTCGAAAATTTTCGGAATCAAAGCGTAGTTACTTATTTGTTCGTTCGTTTCAAGAAGGTACCCAATGCAAGCAGANCCGGCAGGATTTTCATGATATTGCCAGTNCAAGTATTCAACGGATATCNAAGTTTTAGGTTTGAACACATCNTTTAACAGATTTGCAGTTAACAGAAGNTCTAAATTTTCCATTTTTTATCTTTTTGTAAATAAATCACTAAACACGCACCTAAAAGAAGAAGAGAAAATCCAAATACGAAACGGAAGGTAGCTCTGCCGGAGCAACTGACGGACTTGCTTACTGTTGAGTCTCCAATTTCTGGTTTCGGGTTGACGTAAACATCGTAGGAAGGGGAATCTTCAGTAAAAGTTCCAAAAATTGGGCTCCTGCAAGAAGCTTCTGGAGTGTTCTCGAAGGAGAAAANTTCCCCACCGGGTAGAGGTCGTGAAAAAGGAATTAAAGCAATCCAGAGTCCGAGAACTATAAGAAAGGTTGCAGAAATAGGTAAAATTTTGTTTTTCTTCACAGCACGCTGATCCTATACGGTCGGTTAGTCTCACCAAGTGTTTAGAAAATACTACAAAGGGTGTTTCATTGCGTCTATTTGTCTTTTGTCAGCCTGTGGCTCGACAGAAACTTCTTTCCGAGATCTCTCCGTAGAGGAAGCAGGTACATCAACCACAAGGGGCATTCTTAAGGAAATCACTACCCCGACAGTAACATTGTTGCCTCAAACTCCTACTACTGTTCCTCTAACTGCCTTTTCAATAGAAGAATTGACACCGGTTACATCTTTANTGCTTGAGAAGGAAATAGAGGCAGAAACAACTCCTGATACTACTCAATCAGACACTGGGGAAACACTAGAAACAGAAGATTTGGATTCGATTGGAGAAATTATTAGGACTCCAACTAAAAATGAACCTTTAAGTGTTGTCACTATTGGGGACAGTGTCTCTTACGATGCAGATCTTGGTATAAAAGCAGTTTTGGAATCAACTAAAACGGTGGATGTGGAAAATAGGTCATTTGGGGGAGTTGGTTTAACTCAAAAAGGATTTCAGAATTATCTAGAGGAGGCTCTCCTAATTGAACCCGAGGTTATGACAATAATGCTCGGAGGGTGGGATCTTGCATTTGTCGAAGAAAACCAAAAAGAGTACGAAAAAATTATAGAGAATTCGATAGAGAAAATTTTGAGAGTTTCTTCCTTGATCATCTGGATTGGAATGCCTCCGACTCCTGAAGCGGAAGGTTTGGAGGAAAGTCGACACTTAGTCAATGAAATNTATAAAGAAATTTCTAACCGAAAAAAGGAAATTGAATTTATAGATACAGATGAATTGCTTGGAAATGAGGAAGGNACCTTTGTGCGTTTCTTAACTGCCCTTGATGGTGGAATTCATCAGATACGTAAAGTTCGCGACGGTAAGGATGATGGCCANCTGTGTCCATTCGGCGCCGCCCTTATAGGTAGTTCTGTNTTTAAAAAGATTGAAGAAAGATTCCCTCTCAATCAGAAAGAACTTAACTGGTGGTCGGGAGAGTGGACTAAGGATCGACGCTACGACGACCCGCCAGGGGGATGCGCACATAATTTCGTTAAATAGATTGAGACTTTCGGGAAAATTTCTTCATTAATATATCAATTGAAAATGCTGCGAGAATTACTAATGATGCCTCAGCGGCAGTGCGGTAACGGGTATTTCCAAAAGCCAAAGC
>PBAM01000005.1 GCA_002716285.1 Acidimicrobiaceae bacterium | reverse complement strand
CTGAACGATCACGTGCCGCTAAAATGGCACACAACGAAGCAGACGAAGCAGAATCTTGAATTACACCACCGCCTTTTCCATCTGATCTAAAACAATCAGGCAAACCACATAGGTCTAAAAGCCAATCAAGCATGTGGGTTTCCAATTCTGTAGCAGCAGGGCTAGTCGACCAAAGCATGCCGTTAATACCGAATCCGGCTGAAAGCAGCTCTCCTAATATTGCCGGTGCTGAAGAGTTGCAAGAAAAATAACCGAAAAACCCTGGATGTTGCCAGTGGGTTATAGCCGGAGCAATAAGACTATTTACATCATCTAACAAGTCAGTAAAAGGTTCAGGTGCTTCTGGTGCTCTTTCGGGTAGCGATGCTCTCACGTCACCTGGTTTGACATCAGGGGTAACTGGTCGTTCTTCGAGGTGTTCAATGTAATCGGCTATCCAATCAATCGTCGAATGGCCCATTTCTCGGAATTCGTCTGAGGTGAAATGTTTTGGAGGTTTTGTTGTCATTGAAATTTCTTCCCGTGTTTAGATTCTTCTTTAGGAAACCTTCCAAAATTGTCCGATAAACCTAAAGAAAGTGTCAAGAGTTGGCGAATCATCAAAGCAGTTGCTCCCCAAACAGTATCACCCTCAAGTTCGAAGAAGGTAATAGAAACCCAGCCATTGGGAAGCTCCCATTCTTCTTCACGCCAGACTTCATCTAGTAGGAGTTCACTCACTGGTACATGTAATATTTTTTCGACTTCGTAAATATTTGGTTCCAAGTTAGGTCGTTCTGGAAGAACCGTTACAAATGGATGTATAAGGCTTCTGCTGCCTACTGTGACTATGGGATCTAAACGACCGAGAGGGTTTAGTCCTTCTGTTTGAATTCCTATTTCTTCATTAGATTCACGGCATGCCGTTGCCCATAAATCATGATCGGAATCTTCGACGCGGCCTCCAGGAAAAGAAACCTCATGTCTATGGGAACTTAGATTTTTTGATCTTCTAGTGAGTATTAAATGCGGGTCATATTCATCATAAATACCTACAAGTACTGCAGCATCTCGTTCCTCACCTGTAGGGATTCTTCCTCTAATGCCCGCTGGAACACGGTTTGTTAACGCATCTACCACTCGTGCAAGTTCAATTTTTTTATCTTGAGATTCGAACCACGGCGAAACATCTCCCAAACGCCAAGACTCAGGACGCGGAATTACTTGCATACCACCACGTTGGTTTTTCTGTGGTTCCATCAATCAAGACTACCTTCGCCGTAAAACACTTCTGGCCGGGCATATGCCCGGCCAGAGTAAAACAGTTATAAGAACTGTTACATCATGCCGCCCATGCCGCCCATGCCGCCCATGGGGTCCATTCCACCACCAGGCATTGCTGACTCTGGCTCTGGCTTGTCAGCAACTAATACTTCAGTTGTTAATAGCAGTGCTGCGATTGAAGCAGCATTCTGCAAAGCTGCTCGAGTGACCTTCGCTGGATCAATCACTCCAGCTTCAACTAGATCAACTAATTCTCCAGTTGCCGCATTCAAGCCTGTTGAACCCGAAGCCATCTCAATTTCTCTAACCTTAACAGCGCCTTCAAAACCGGCGTTGTCGGCTATAAGCCTTGCTGGAGCTTCGAGAGAAACATGAACAATTCTTGCTCCTGTTTCTTCGTCTCCTTCAAGATCACCTATTACAGACTCAATAGCTGAACGTGAGCGAATTAAAGCAGTACCGCCTCCGGCTACAACTCCTTCTTCTATGGCTGCACGTGTCGCTGAAAGAGCATCTTCTATCCTGTGCTTCTTTTCTTTAAGCTCCACTTCAGTAGCAGCTCCAACCTGAACGACTGCTACACCGCCGGCTAATTTAGCCAAGCGTTCCTGCAGTTTCTCTTTGTCCCAATCGGAATCTGTCTCATCAATTTCACGTTTTACCTGAGCGATTCTTCCTTCTACAGCTGATGCTTCACCTGCACCTTCAATAATCGTTGTGTCGTCTTTAGTGATTACGATTTTTCTAGCAGTGCCTAGCATGTCAAGACTTACGCCTTCTATTTTTAAGCCAACTTCCTCACTTACGACCTGTCCTCCAGTGAGAACAGCCATGTCTTCTAGCATTGCTTTGCGTCTCTCGCCGAAACCAGGAGCTTTAACTGCTACCGAGTTAAAGGTTCCACGAATCTTGTTGACTACGAGAGTCGCCAATGCTTCACCTTCAACATCTTCAGCAATTATCAACAGGGTCTTTCCGGTTTGCATGACTTTTTCAAGCAGGGGTAGAAGATCTTGAACGGAAGAAATCTTCCCTTGGTTGAATAGCAAATAAGGATCTTCCAAAATTGCCTCTTGCCTTTCAGGGTCAGTTACGAAATATGGTGACAGATATCCCTTATCGAACTGCATACCTTCAACGAAATCAAGATCCATACCAAAGGTGTTTGACTCTTCGACAGTTACAACACCGTCTTTACCTACCTTGTCAATTGCTTCAGCTATAACTTCTCCGATAGCAGCATCGGCAGCTGAAATAGCTGCGACGTTTGCGATCTGATCTTTTGAGTCGTCGACTCGGACTGACTGGTCAGCTATGGCTTCTACTGCTGCAGATACTGCCTTTTCGATACCCTTTTTTAAGCTCATAGGGTTGGCTCCTGCCGCAACATTTCTTAATCCTTCGCGAACAAGGGCTTGCGCNAGAACAGTAGCNGTGGTCGTACCGTCTCCTGCAATATCATTTGTCTTNGTTGCAACTTCTTTTACTAACTGAGCGCCCATATTNTCNAAGCTGTCTTCAAGTTCAACTTCTCTAGCAATGGAAACTCCGTCGTTGGTAATAGTAGGTGCGCCGAATTTTTTATCGAGAACTACATTTCGTCCTTTTGGTCCAAGTGTTACTTTTACGGCATCAGCTAACTTGTTGACACCTGCTTCAAGGCCACGGCGAGCCTCTTCATCAAACTTTAAAATTTTTGACATCTTTTGGGACCTACTTCACAACCGCGAGAACGTCGCGAGCGTTAAGAATCAATAGATCCTCACCCTCTGCGGCTATCTCGGTTCCACCATATTTGCTGTAAACAACTGTGTCGCCTACACCAACATCCATTGGTATTAGCTCTCCGCTCTGTTCACTGCGTCTGCCAGGTCCTATTGCTAGTACTTCACCAGTTTGTGGTTTTTCCTTTGCTGTATCAGGTATTACAAGACCACTTGCAGTAGTCTCTTCTGATTCGCCAGGGCGGACCACAATACGGTCCTCAAGAGGCTGAAGGTTCATAGAAAACTCCGATTCTTTGTTTCTTAGATAGGCCAAAATTCATGAATTGAACAACAATTCTTTTTGGCACTCTCTTTANTCGACTGCTAACGATACGTCTAAAATGTGTGTAATTCCAACATTTTTCGCCTGTTTATAAAGCAAAATTTATGTATCAGGCTTAAACTAAGCCTAAATTCGGGTCTACACCAGTATTTAAAGGGCTTGGACCCNTTTTTTTAAGCCTCCAGTACCCAGCAGCTGCAACCATGGCAGCATTGTCTGTNCACATAGCTCTTGAGGGAAGACACCCTTTAACCCCTGTTAAGTCACAAACTTCCATAAATCTGTCTCGTAAACGCGAATTGGCTGCCACTCCGCCGCCTAGACAAGCTGCCTCAACTCCTGTCGATTCAAGTGCCCATTTGAGTTTCGTAACTAATGTATCTACGACTGCTTCTTGGAAAGATGCCACAACATCTTCTGTAGCTACATCAGGATTTGAACGAACATGATTNACTACAGCCGTTTTTAGTCCACTAAAAGAAAAAGCGAATCTNCTATCNTCNGGCAAAGTCGCAGGATTTTCTTGCACCAAAGAGCGTGGATATTGAAAAGCTGATCTATCCCCCTCTAGAGCTAAATTGTCAATAGCTGGACCTCCCGGATAACCAAGTCCTAAATATCGGGCTACCTTGTCAAAAGCCTCCCCAGCTGCATCATCGAGTGTCGAACCTAACACGCTATATTTGCCTTGTTCTTCCATTAAGACAAGTAACGTGTGACCTCCAGAAACGAGTAAAAAAACAAGCGGTAATTGAAGATCTGGATCTTCTAAAAAAGAAGCGTACANATGTGCTTCTAGGTGGTTAACTGCNATAAATGGAACATCCCAGACTGTTGCCAAAGCTTTAGCTGAGCTAACTCCCACCAGTAATGACCCCACAAGACCTGGACCCGCTGTTGCCGCGACTGCTTCAATTTGGTCTCCCTCCACTCCTGCAGCGACTAAGGCTTCTGCAACTACTGGGACTATCAATTCGACATGAGCCCTGCTAGCTATTTCGGGCACTACACCGCCAAATCTTTCATGTAAATGAACCTGGCTACTTACTATTGAGGAACGTATCAACTTGGAAGATTCCACCACNGCTGCTGCAGTTTCGTCGCAAGAGGTTTCGATNCCCAGTATAAGATCAGCCATTTTTCACCTCTGCTTGTAAAAACTTTTTATTAGTTTCTTCAATAGTTTCTTGGACTTTCTCGTCAAATAAGTCATTCAGCCACATAATCAAAGCATCTTCATTTGTATCACTGTAATAATTTGGTCGGACCCCAGCGGGCACAAAACCAAACTTTTTATACAAGCTCTGGGCTCTCATATTTCCAACTCTTACCTCAAGAGTGATTGCTACGAGACTCAAAGCAATTGCTGAACTGCAGAGATCTGCTAATAATAAACGCCCTAATCCAAAACCTTGACTGTTGGGACTTACCGCCATCGTGGTTACATGCCCTTCATCATGAAGTCGCATCAAACCAGAATGTCCTACGATTTTNCCCACTTTCTCTATCACCCGATGTGAATACTTTTCAGAACATAGTTGTTGACGTAAAAAACTAGGAGACCATGTAGTCGAAAAAACTAAGTCGTCAATTGATAATATTTCTCCAACATCATCCTCAACAGCATCCCTGATTTCTATTTCTCCAACTACCATGCTCATTTCGAAGCATTNCTAGTTGACCAATTAATTTCTGCATCAGGTTTACGTAAATAAATAGGTTCAAGNTCCCAAGGTTGNACAAACTCTTCACGCATTGCACGNGCATGAGCGAGTTGAACCATTGCNCGTGCGCTGGGATGCGCCAATCCTTGNTCTGCNAGTTCCACTCTTCCAAGACTCTCGAAAATCTCCGCGTAACGAAGCGCCCCATCGCCCACCAGTAAACTTGGCTCATCAAAAGTTTGTATTTCAGCAGCTAAGTCTTCTGCTGTGCAAACATTTGCATCACGCACTCTTTGAATCCCTCCTGGAACTCGGCGGAATAGAGCAGTAAATAATTCTCCCCGCCTGGCATCCATTGCCGAAACGATTAACCGACTTGTCCATCTAGCTGGAAAAGCAAGTAGGTCTAAACTTGAAATTCCAATTACTGGAAGAGTTAAAGCATGTGCAATAGAGATTGCTGTTGCTATACCCACTCTCAATCCCGTAAACAGACCCGGTCCGATATCAACTGAAATAGCGCCAAGTTCNGAATAATTGATTCCAGCTTGTTCTTTAATAAACGCTATTTGTGGAGAAATACTCTCAGCGTGTCTTCCATTGATACCACTGTGTGCTGATGCAAGTACCCCCTCATGGCCACCGATAGCACAACCTGCTTGAGAACTAGCGGTTTCAATAGCAAGAATCAACATTGTTATCCTCTGATTTGTGTTGAGAACGACGACACAAGACTAACCAATTCAGACTCTCTCTCTAACCATTTATGACCTATAGGGCTGAAATCGATAATGCGATCATTTAGACCTTCACCGAGGCTTAAAGTAATTTCCAAATAACCCTCTGTTAAAACCGAAGAAATCACATCGCCCCATTCAATAACAGTCAAAGAATTAGTATCTATTAGCTCCGACAAGCCAAGTTCTTCAACTTCTTGAAAATGTTCTAAACGGTAAACGTCAAGATGATTTAAAATAAGTTCTCCCTCATATCTATTGGCGAGAGTGAAAGTTGGAGAAGTAATCGAATGCTCAACACCTAAAGCCAAACCTAAACCTTGAGTAAACGCAGTTTTTCCAGCACCTAAGTCACCAGACAAAACAACTACATCCCCTGCTTGGAAAACTTTTGCCAATAACGACGCCAAATCACGTGTTTCTTCAACTGAAGATGTTTTGGCCGAAACAGCTGGTACAAGATTTGCCTCTTCTTCAGTCATTAATTATTTCCTTTGCTNTGCGAANATCAGCTCTCATGTTTTCGATGACACCTGCTCGCCCTCTAAGAGCTGCCGCAGGATGAAAAGTAGGAATCAGACTGTAACCCAAATATTCATATTTTTTNCCTCTTAATTTTGTTATTCCAATTTTTGTATCCAGAAGAAGTCTGGTAGCAAAATTTCCGAGAGTAATTATTACTCTTGGTTTAATTATCTCCAATTGTGTTTCAAGATAAGAACGACACGCCTCTATTTCCTCTGATTTAGGATNTCGATTTTCAGGTGGTCGACATTTCACGACGTTAGAGATATAACACGCTGAACGGTCCATGTTCATTTCTTCTAATAAAAGGTTGTCTAAAAGTTTTCCTGAACGACCGACAAAAGGGACTCCCAAACGATCTTCTTCAGCACCGGGAGCTTCACCGATGAACATTAAGTCTGCGTTTACAGAACCTGTTCCAAAAACAGGTTGCTTCCTGTGTCTAGCTAAAGAACACTTTGTGCATTCTGAAACCTCTTTTGAAATCAGATTTATCGTTTTAGACACAACAAAAGACTATCTATTTTAAAGCACTACAAAATGCGATTAAACACAGGCTTGACGAATAGCTTTCTCAGTTACAAATACACTTAGAGTTCTTGCTATATCGAATTTACGAGAATCGGCATCCAATTTTTTTGTAGACACCGCCACTACAGCATCGCCATCCATTCTGGTGTGAGCTGGAAAGATAGAACGCGCAATACCATCGTGACTTGATTGAGAAAGGAGAAAACATTCAGACTTTGTAAGAGACAAATTTGTCATAACAACTCCAAGAGTAGTATTCATCAGTTCAGTTGTTTCTGTGGCTTCTTCCATTTCGGGTAATCCAAAACTCTCTTTTATAAAAGACTCAGAAATTTCCTCATCAAACACATCGCCTGCCGCATTCACGGCAAACAAAGAACAAACGACCACACCTTCAACTTCCGCTGAAGCGATCCCTATACCTCCGTTGCTTAAATTCCCTTTACCACGCCAATTTCCGGTAGTCGCTCCAGTACCGGCACCAATTCTGCCAGTTGCTAGTTCACTCTTATTATTTTCACCGTCTAAACAAGCAATTCTTCCTTCATTTAAGCCAGGGCGAACGGATGAGCTCCCCACCCCTAAGTCATATAAAGACATCCCCACAACGATCGGCACAGCACCTTGTGCAGTAGGAAAACCTATATCTGATTCCTCTAAGAATTCAACAACACCGATCGTGGACGCAAGACCAAATGCGGAACCGCCTGAGATCACTACTGCGTCAACATTCTCAACTGTTCGTTCGGGAGCCAGTAATTCGAACTCTCTGGTAGCGGGTGCTCCGCCTCTGACTTCACCAGAAGCAACAACATCATTCGGGAATCTAATAACTGTGCACCCTGTTCTAGCTTCTGTATCAGTCCAATGGCCTATTTTTATCTCGTCAAACGGTAACTTCATTTAATCGACGGTACATGCCATTTGATTTAGTCAGCTAATTTGCTTAACCGTTTTTTTACTTCATGCTCAGAAAGGCCTTCAATAAGAACTCTCTTTTTTTTGGACTTATGACCTGAACGAATTGAAATCAAATATTTTGGAATTTTTAAACTCTTTGCCAATATTCGACAGACAGACTCGTTTCCTCTTCCTCCTACTGGTGCTTCCGTAATCCTGATCTTAATAATTTCACCTTGTAATAAAATCTTTTGTTCTTGTGCTCGTGGAATTACGCGCGCCTCGATTATGCAACTATTTTCCATAAGTAGACCTATTAAGAAANTCAAAGACCATCGCTAACAATCTCTTCTAACTTGTCGTCATAACACTTAATTACATCTACCCAGTCAAAACGTCTCATAGCTTCCCCCAAGCCCGCAACATTTTTTTTCCAATTATCTATATCATTTAAAACTTCTCGTAAGCGATCTGCCATTTCCTCATTTGAGTAAAAGACAAAATCATGCCACTGTTCTGGCACAATTTCTGGATAACTAAGACGCTTTGGCAAAACTGGAATCGCTCCCGCTGATAATGCCTCAACTATAGAAATGCCAAAAAACTCGTGCATCGCGGAGCTGACTACCACGTCCGTTTTAGATAGTAANGATATGTATTCACTCCTAGGTAAATAGCCTGAACTAACAATAAATTCACTTAGTTTTCCAAATTGTGACTTTATTGCTTCAGAATCTTCAGGAGAATTTTCTCCGGTTACTGCAAAATTAAATCGAACACCTTCTTCGTTGAGTTTTATTAAAGATGCAATAAAGGCTTCAGGATTCTTGTCGTATTCCCAACGATGATTCCATAAAACCAAAGGAGGGTTCTCAACACTATCTGAAGATACTATTTCTGATAATTCGACACCTACAGGCACGACATGCATTTTGTCAATTGCTTGCTCTAAAAGATGCGAATGAGACATGTCAGGAACATTACTGAGAAATTCAGGCAAAGCTTCTATAAGACTCTCTTTATGAAAATTGGAATTTAACCAAATTTGGTCCGCAATGGCCATATTCTTCCAGTTAACAAATTTCATTGAACTACCTTGAGGCTGACTTGAAGACACAGGATATGTAAGTTGGTTTTCATGCTGGTACAAAACCACTGGCGGATCTCCGATAAAACGTTTTGTGAAACCCAACCATGCTGCCAGATCAATCATCCCACTCGCCAATACAACATCTGGCTTACCTTTATCGTTGACTATCTCTTGAGTTTNCTCAGCCATAGTTAAAGCAGATCCTCTTACTCGCCATCTCCAAAAAGAACCAGGATGTGAAATAAAAGAAATTTCATGCCGAGTGTGCTTCATTAGGCCCTCAGCCCATGCCTGGTGAGAACCGCTATGAAATGGTTCGAGAAGTAAGACCTTTAATTTCGTTGCCATCNGGCTCAATACCTTCGGGGAATTCTAGCTCCTAGAGAAGTGAGGATTTCATAACCTATTGTTCCTAATAGTTCTGCTACATCAGAGACTGCTAAGACACTGTCCCCCTGTGCTCCTAATAAAACCACCTCATCACCAACTTCTATCGACTCATCGACTTCAACAATTAGTGAATCCATTGTTACCACGCCACGTATCGGCCAGTGAGCTCCCCTTATGAGTACTTCCCCACCATCCCACCAACCTCTAAAAATCCCATCAGCATAACCAATTGGAATTGTTGCTATTCGAGTGTTTCTACTCGCCTTCCATCGGTGTCCNTAACCGACTCCTTCTCCACTTTCCACTGTTTGTAAATGACTCACTTCGCTACGCAACCAAACAGCAGGTTTTAATCCAAGCTCTTTAAATCTCTCAGAAAAAAATTTTGACGGTTCAGTCCCATAAAGACCTATCCCAACACGAACCATTGAGCGATGGGTTTCAGGCCATTCTAAAGTCGCAGCAGTGTTAGCTTGATGCACTACCTGTGGAACATATCCGGCGCTAGAAAGCTCCTCTAATACTCGATCAAAAAGTTCTATTTGAATCTTATTGAAAGGATCTGTCGGGTTGCTTGCCAACGCGAAATGTGTGAACAAACCTTCTAATTGAATTCCTGATTCGACCAGATAACTAGCCAATTCAATAATTTCGTTCGGTCTAACCCCGACTCGATGCATTCCAGTATCAACTTTGAGGTGTACAGGGGCTTGTTCATCTGCAACAGAAGAAAATGCGTCAACTCCTGTTCTTGTGTAGATGGTTGGGCGGACACCGCCGAGTTTTACCACTTCTTCCATTTCAGTTGGCCGTGGTTCTGAAAGTATAAGAATGGGAGCTTCGACACCTTCTCTTCGTAAAGTAGCTGCCTCTTCAACAAAAGCTACTGCAAGCCATGTAGCACCTGAAGCCAAAACTTGTTTGGCTACTTCTGCAGCACCATGTCCATATCCGTCAGCTTTGACGACAGCGCAAAGCTCGACCGAATCATCCAATAGCTCACAGAAAATAGAAGTATTTTTTGAAATAATTTCTAAATCAATTTCAGCCCAAGTCGGTCTCATCAGAAACTCCAAGCTCTCTATCTACCCCTACATCAACGAGGGTCTCGATTAAACAAGTAACTAAATCATTTGCAACAANTCCTGTTGNAGGTAAACGATTTAATAGCTGACCATGAANATGAGCTCCGGAAGAAGCCGCTTCAAGAAGTCCCGCTCCTCTTGCTAGGAAAGCGCCAATAATTCCTGCTAAAACATCTCCTGAACCCGCAGTAGCTAACCTTTGGTCTCCTGAATTTATAATTCGAGTGTTTCCTTTTGGATCAGAAACAACCGTTGTAGGTCCCTTTAGAAGAACAACAGAACCAGTTTCTTCTGCACACTTTCTAACTGCAGATATACGATCAAGTGATGGTTTTTCACCCATCATTTTTTCAAATTCCCCTTCGTGCGGAGTAAGAATTATTTGAGATTTGTTAGGAAAGTCATTCTTGTCAAATGCATGAAGAGCATCCCCATCAAGCACCACTGGGCATTTTAATCTACCAACCAACTCTTTTATCCCATTAAGCAACTCTGAGTTCCTNCCGAGGCCTGGACCAATTACAAATGATTTAAAGCGACTGATCTCATTTTCATCTATCGACAAATCAGTTTGCAGAGGAAATGAAACTGCCTCTAATGGAACTTCTAAAATTTTAACTTCAGGTGAAGAAAAGCGAATATAACCAGCTCCTGCCCTTTGTGCCGCACTCACTGTCAATATCGCTGCTCCCTCCATTCCTTCCGAACCGGAAATCACCCAACAAGCTGATTTCCATTTATGTGACTCCTTGGCCCTCGATGGGATCCATCTTGATACATCGTCATCAGTTACTAGGCCGCAGGATAAGGAAGAAGTGTCTAGACCAATATCTGCAATCTCCAGTTCTCCACTCAGACAAGCACCATCTGAAAAAATATGTCCTGGTTTGAGCGCATTAAAAGTTAAAGTTTTTTTTGCTTTAAAAGGCCTCCCAATCGAACAACCTGTATGCCCATCAACNCCTGAAGGNATGTCAACAGACAATACAGTCGAGTTNGTTAAAGGAGCTTCATATGGTCTCTTCAGGCCAGTTCCATATGCGGCATCTATAACCAGATCTGCATCTGGCAATTCTTTAGGAGTTTCATCAGCATTGATAAGTTGGACACGCACACCTCTCCGTTCCAATCTTTTAGCTGCTACTTTCCCATCTTCTCCATTGGAACCTTTTCCTGCAATAACGATTACCCTGCGTCCGTAAGCTCCACCCAGTTCTCTTAAAACTGAACGCGCCACAGCTGCTCCGGCTCTTTCAATCAAAACCTCCGTAGAGCATGATGAAGATCTATCAATCTCTCGCATCTCTTCTATAGTCGCAATTGGAATCAAAACAGAACTACTTTCAAAATCAAGAAGCTCACAATGCGACCACTGTCGCGAGAGCCGAATTGTCAGTATGGGTAATTGAAAGTTCCCAACGAGTTACACCTGCTTCTTCAGATAGCGAAAAAGCTTTCCCNTGCAAACACAGAGTTGGTTGTCCTGAAGGTTCACGCACAACTTCAATGTCATACATAGGCATTGACCCTAAACCCAAACCCAAAGATTTAAGTGTTGCTTCCTTAACAGCAAATCTAGCTGCATAACGTTCTGCAGGATCATCAGCTTTTTCGGCATATTCACGTTCTGAAGGCCGNAAAAGTCTAGAAACAATCCCAGGAGTACGGGAAAGAACTCGACGGAATCTTTCCACATCAACCAAATCAACTCCGATCCCTATCACAACAAAATCACCCCGCTAACCATCAATCAAACCGTCTTAGTCTTTCAGCAACTGAATCAACCGAATCAATTAACAATTCTTCAATACTTTGCTCAGAAAGAAAATCGTCTCTGAAGGATGGTTCCGTTTCTCGGACAGCATCCTGAATAGCTTCATAACGGTTGTGATACCCGTTTAGAACTGTTCTTATCTCTTCAATACTTAAATTTTCACTTAAAGAAATATGAAGCAAATTTATTCCAGTAGTCTCGCCATCTTTGACTTCCGGAATCAATAAAATTGTCCTTTCGTCCCTAAGCCCTTTGGTTAACAAAACTTTTTTGCTTGTTGCAACCCTATGTTTAGTTCCTCTTAACTCGAGATCTCTTTCTACTCGCGATTGGATTCCTACTGAAACACCGTCTCTGTCNACAATTGTCAAAGTCGGATTACCNGCATCCAACCCACTGATCCGGTANCGGGTATANCCGGTGACTTCATCAATTGCTATATCTAAACTCACCAAAAGTTTCAAAGTCTCATAGCTAATGCAATCGCGTGAAGTCCCTGCCTCTAAAACTCTTTTTACCAAAGAAACATCCAACAAATTTTCATCACTACGAGAAATTCCAACGGTTACAGTTTTAGCTTGATGTTTTATAGCGTCAACCGGTCTCGTCAACTCTTCAATTGCTAATACCAGAGCTTTGGCTAATTCATCTATGACTAGAGACGGTGTCCCAACTCTTCCAAACTCGATTTGATACAAGTCAAGAGGTATCTCACCCAGCGAATAACGTAAAAGAGAGGCTAAACGGACCGAAGTCGATGCTTCTAAATGACCATTTAAACGTCCGTTTCGCAACTCATCGAAAAAGAAGTTTGAAACTTTACGAATATCTTCACGCAAATGATTAAATACTTCGTCATTTGGGATAATGCTCTGTTCTGTAAGACGATCGTTTGCAAGTTTTTCAATCACCGCATGAGCGACACGCAAGGGCTGAGCTTGGTTGTCAATAGAACAGGCGGCTTCATATCCAAAAAGATGACCAGCCATAGTAGCAAGAACAAAAGCTAAATAAGGGTGAGTTGAAGGAACAGAAATCACATCAAGAGCATCAGGAAACTTATTCGGTTCGGAATCGGTTATAACAATAGGTGCTGCTTTATGTGCTCGAAATATTGCTACCTCCTTAGCAATATCATCAATTGTTGAACCTGTAATTCCATTGGCGCATACAAGAATCATCGGTTCTGAAGACAGATCAATATGTTTTTTATCCTCAATCACGTCCGAAGCAATTGACTTATAACAGAGTTCAGAAAGTTTTATTCTTATCTCTTCTGCCGCTATGACATTTCCGCCACTCCCGACTATCGCCCAATGACGATGCGGTGGTGCAAATTGATTAGCTAGTTTTGAAATATGTTCACGTAGATCNAATAACTCTTCCATTGCTTCGGGTAAANAATTAAGAGCCTTAAGAATTGCTTTTCCATCAGAGTTTTTATTTACAGAAACAACTTCAGACATCGCGAAGGCTAAAAGGTAACCTGCTACTACTTGGCTATAAAAGGCTTTTGTAGATGCAACACTCATCTCTATGTCTCGTCCGTCAGATGTGTACAAGACGCCATCGGCACGATCAGTCAAATCACTGTTTCTACGATTTACTATGGCAATCACTTTTGCGCCTCTAGCTCGAACCAGTTCAACTGTCCNATTCGTGTCGGTTGTAGTGCCTGACTGGCTGATGGCGACTACAAGTGTATTNGACATATCAGGTACTAAATCGAATGCTGATAGCTCAGTTGCAGGCTTAGCTTTTACATTGATTTGCGTTTCACTCAATTGGCGTGAAATCGCAGTTGCTGATGCTCTTGCGGCTACTGCAGCGGTTCCTTGCCCGATAACAAAGATTTTTCTTATTTTTCCGGATTTTAGATCTAGTTTTAATTGATCTGGAAGAGTTTCANTGCCTATTCTGACATCAAACTCGTTATTTTCTCCTTTAACTAACCTTCCTCTAAGAGTAGATCTGACTGATGANGGCGACTCTTCAATTTCTTTTAATAAATAATGTTTATAAGAACCTCGATCTATATCCCTTGTGCTTATTTCAGTCTGTGAGAGATCTTCTTCTCGCACTTTTGCATCATCAGATGCAAAAGTTTTTCTAACGATACCTTCGAGAGTTCCCGCCGAATTCATATCTAATCTAATCACTTGGCCTTTTTCATTAGATTCGCTGATTAGTTCCTCACCATCAATTCTTAAATATGTATTCGTTATTTCAACCAGGCCATATGGTTCACTTGCGACTAGATATGCATCTTCAGCTAAGCCGACGTAAAGGGCTTGACCACTTCCCTTAACTGATAAAAAAATACTTTCAGGTTGAGAAACATCTACTCCAGCAACCGCGACCGAACCTTCAAAATTTCTTNCTGCTTTTATGAAAGACTCTTCGGTGCTGATGCCGTCAATCTTGTTTCTTTGCCAAAGTTCAGGAACCACTCTTGCATCTGTAGTGATTCCGTTCGGAATTCTTAATTCANA
This sequence comes from Acidimicrobiaceae bacterium, assembly GCA_002716285.1. Lineage (GTDB taxonomy): Bacteria > Actinomycetota > Acidimicrobiia > Acidimicrobiales > MedAcidi-G1 > MedAcidi-G1. The sequence continues at coordinate 14,033 of PBAM01000005.1, read as the reverse complement.
ACTTGCTATTAAATCTGCAAAATTGTCGACATCGCCATTTTGAACTGTGGTTACTACCCCTTTATCTGTATCAATTGACTCCATTGGATGTGCATTTGATTCAGAAATTAAACCGACACTGGCCCATCTTGTGTGACCAACCACATTTGCTTTAACACTCTTACCAGACAGAGCTTTAGCCAATAAGTCATCTGAAATTATTGAATCCCTTAATGAGTTCGTATTATCTCCCAAATCTCCAATTTCAGAAGCTGTTTTATATACAAACAACAAAGAACCATTTGAAGATTTTCGAACTGACCCTGAACGGAATAACAAGTCATTTAATCGATCTTCAGGAATTTCAACATCANCTAAATCATGGTCCCAAACCAAAATCTGTAAACCAGCAGAATCTCGACCCCGAACCTCTAGCCGATCCAACCCTGAAAGGGCTTGCTGTAAAGACAACAAAGCCGAAAAACCTTGANNGCTTGGAGTGAATTTTTTTGAAGTTAAATCAATAACTCTTTTATAAGAACCGATACGGTCTTTTTTTATTGACCATACTAGGTCACGCATTCTTGACGATAGAACGTTCAAAACCTCGACATCGTCAGAGGATAAAGATAATTGCTTTTCAGGATTTTGAAAAAAGTCAAAAAGTTGATCCAAAATTGTTTCAATTGCAGGTACAAGATTCTCATTATTGAATAAAGCTAAAAAACCTGGCAGTCCCTTTAATTGAGAGTTAACAAAATCCAAAGATTCCGCGTGCTCTTTCAACATATTTAAATCGTCTAACGAAAGAGAATTTGAAACTGACTCTAATAAACCAAGAAGTTCTACTAACTCAGGAACCTCTCTACTAGAAGGACGCCGTAACACAGCGATTATGCCACACATCTAACATCCTCCCTTTCTCTCAAACACTGAATTTTAGAATCAAAAACAGTCTGGTTTAATTCTACGATCTCTTTCTCAAGTGTTGTTCGCGGCTAAAGAAACCGTTGATCTTTTCGCATCACAAGATTTGAAAGATGTTCAGCGATGCTGTTAGCTAAAACGGGATCCAAAGTTTCAACCATCACTCTGACTAAAGGTTCTGTGCCTGATGATCTGACTAAAATTCGTCCACCATCTCCAAGTTCCATAGACGCGACATTGACTTCATCTGTAATCTCTTGAACAATCTTTTCGGCGTTACTTTCTACAGGAACGTTTATCAAGACTTGAGGTACTTTAGAAAAAATCGTTTTTGAGTTAGTTAATATTTTACCTTTTCTATTTAAAGCCAATAAAGCCTGAACGGCTGTTAGAACACCGTCACCTGTTGTTGATATGTCTCTAAATATTATGTGACCTGATTGCTCTCCTCCTAAGACCCAATCACTTTTCTCTAAGGCTTCTAATATGTTCCGGTCGCCCACAGGAACCTCATGAAGCAGTATCCCTATGTCAGAAAGAGCATTTCTCATACCTAGATTCGCCATAGGTGTTATAACTACTGAAGAATCTTTCAGTAACCCGCGTTTCAATCGGTCTTTAGCGCAGATCACCAATAAGTGATCGCCATCAAGTATGGAACCATCAGACGTTACTGCGACGACTCGATCACCATCTCCATCAAATGCGAAACCGATATCTGAGTCACTCGACAGGACCTCTTTGATTAAATTTTGTGGGTTATTGCTCCCACAACCATCATTAATGTTCCTGCCATCCGGATTTGAACTGACTTCTATAACTGTGGCTCCAAGTTCTTTAAAGACAATCGCCGCCTTGTTAACAGTTGCACCGTTAGCGCAATCTAAAACTAATTTTAAACCTGAGAAGCAACCCNTCTCAGCAGAAGAAATTATTGAATNGACCCAACGGGAATCATTNTNATCTTCTAGGTCAGGGGTTCCAATAACGTGCCNCTCGNTTTGNTCTTTGTCCCAGTCAATTTGTATTAAGTCTTGAATCGAATCAGAAATTTTCAAACCACCTGGTCCGAAAAGTTTTACACCATTATCAAACCAAGAGTTGTGAGAAGCTGAAATAACAGCTCCTCCTGCATTTTCCACTTTGGCTACATATGCAACTTCTGGAGTTGGAGCAATTCCAAGAGAAATCACTTCGATACCGCCATGATCTAATCCCTGTTTTAAAGCTGCCGCCAAAACGAGGCTAGATTCTCTAGTGTCACGCCCCAAATAAACTCTTTTTGTATTCAGATGTCTAGACGCAGCTATACCTAGAGATACAATTTTCTCTTCATCAATTTCGCTGCCAACGCGACCGCGAACTCCATCGGTACCAAAAACTAGAGCCATTACTTAATCGTAAGGGATAAACAAGTCCCTATGTTGTCGTTAGCGCTTCGAATACTGTGGAGCTTTTCGAGCTTTCTTCAAACCGTATTTCTTGGATTCTTTCTTCCTTGAATCCCTAGTCAAAAGACCAGCTTGTTTAAGCGATTTACGTCTCTCTGGCTCTAATGCCTCTAATGCACGAGCAATCCCCAAGCGTAAAGCTCCAGCTTGGCCACTGATTCCTCCGCCATTAAGAGTTGCATCGATATCATAAATTCCTTCGCTGCCAGTAACTCTCAAAGGTTCCATAAATATCAAACGGTGACTTTCAGAAGGAAAATACTCATCAGCGGTTCTGCCATTGATCAAAATACGACCGTTACCTTCACGAAGACGCACNCTGGCAACAGACTCTTTACGTCGACCAGTCGATTGAATCAAAAGTTCTGTCATATTATTCTCTTCCTAAATTTCCTTAAGTGAAAAGCCATTATCTTTGAGACCAGCAATGATCTGCTCAACAGTCTTGGGTCCTATTTTTGCTATGCCTAAAACATCCTCGCTGGTTTTACTCACAAGCTCTTCTATTGTTGTGATCCCGCCTGCTGCAAGATTATTAATTACTGCAGTCGTTAAACCTAAGTTCTGCAATGAAACATTTCCTGAAGTTTCCATTTCTTCACTCTCAGAATTACTTGCTTCTACAGGTTCTTCTTGCGAGTCTGAAGCTTTTACTTCAGTTGTCTTTGATTCGACTGGTTTTATTTCTTTAGGTCCTCGCAGTCTCGTATGTTCAAGCTCTAATTGTTGTGGTTTTTGAGCATCATGAGGATGATCTCCACCGCTATAAATTTTGAGTTTTGTTAGCATCTGACGACCCAGACGATTCTTCGGCAACATTCCGCCAATCGTTGTCCTCAAGGCTTCTTCAGGTCTATCAGCCAGCAAGTTACCGTACGTTTTAGTTTTCAGACCACCTGGATAGCCAGAGTGGCTATAAACAGCTTTATCAGTTCTCTTTGAACCCGAAAGAACCACCTTGTCAGCATTGACAATCACTACGTGATCTCCTGTGTCCTGATGAGGTGTAAAAGTAGGTTTATGTTTTCCTCTTAATATTTTCGCNACTTCAGACGCGAGACGTCCCAANATAAGTCCGTCGGCATCTACNACATGCCATGCTCTNTGTATGTCGCCCTTTTTCGGCGTATAAGTAGACACTAAGTACCTCTGTAATGAATATTCAAATAAATCAATAACACTTTTGGGAAATCTAAAATCTCATAACCCAGCCATATAACGATACGGGGCGACTCTCTGGCCAGCAACCCAAGATCGAAGAGAGTAGAAATATCATTTAATACTCGACTGAAAGAAGAATTAACCCTTGTGGAGGAGCTATTTCACCCGCCGCTTGTCTATCAGCTAGAGAAATCAGTTTCGGCAAATAGTCATGAGATATTTTTCCTAATCCAACCGACACGAGAGTCCCAACAATTGATCTGACCATTTGATGGCAAAAAGATGATGCAGAAATTTCGAAAAATAAATCATTTTCATTCGGAGAACTCCATGTTGCATAATTAACATTGCGCACCAGAGAAACGGTTTCCCCTGATTTTAGTTTCGGTTTTTTACAAAAAGAGCTGAAATCGTGTTCCCCGATTAAATGTGAAGAAGCTTTCTGCATCGAACTTAAATCCAATTGACTAGGAATATGCCAAACCCGATCAACTAGAAAAGGATCTAAATCAGGACTATTGAGAATTCGATAAGAGTACGTTCTGGAGATAGCACTAAACCTTGCATCAAACTCTTGATCTACAAATTGCAAATCAGTAAATAAAACCGACGGGCTGGATTGGCTATTGACAGACGACGCTAACCGTTCCAACGATGTTCCATCAGGCACATCGAAACTGACTACTTGTCCAATAGCGTGAACACCCTTATCAGTTCTCCCTGCACATGTCACACTTATGGGTTCGCCAACTACAAGGGAAATTGCCTTGTTTAAATCTCCTGCAATGCTTCTCACTCCGGGATTTTCTGCAAAACCGTGAAAATCTGCTCCATGATAAGCAACTCTCGCCCTTACTCTCATTTGACTAATAATTCACGTACTTTAAATTTAAGTCCTGAAAATTAAACAAGTTCTATACGAGCCATTGGAGCATTATCACCATGACGTGGACCAATTTTTATAACTCGTGTATAACCACCAGCCCTGTCTTGATACCTAGGTCCTATCTCATCAAAAAGTTTCGTTGCCATTTCACGGTCACGAAGAAATGAAACTACTTGTCTATGGTTATGAAGTCCACCTTTTTTAGCTTTGGTAATCATTTTTTCAGCCACTGGTCTCAACGCTTTAGCTTTAGCTTCAGTTGTCGTAATAGCCTCAGCTGCTATAAGAGAAGCGACCAAATTCGCCATCATAGATTTTTGGTGTGAAGAGCTACCTCCGAAACGTCGGCCCTTCTTCGGCGTAGCAGGCATTACTAACCCCTAACTCGCAATGATAAGCCTCTGGCATTCAGCTTCTCATAAATTTCGTCTAAAGATTTTTGACCGAAATTGGTTATCGTCATTAGATCTTCTGCAGACTTTTCCAATAGCTGTCCAACAGTATCAATTTGAGCTCTCTTTAGGCAGTTACGAGGCCTTTCAGACAACTCAAGCTCTTCAATCTGTAAATCAATATCGGGTGAATTTGTCTCAGGAGATTCAGCCTCTGTGAGTTCCAAACCTTGTACTTCTTCTTCTGCAAGGCTTTCAACCAAACCTACTAACGAACCTAAAGTCTTCCCTGCTGAAGCTAAAGCTTCTCTTGGTGTCAGGGAACCATCAGTCTCAATTTTCAAAATTAGCTCATCATAATCAGTTGACTGATCAACACGAGTATTGCCCACTTCAAAAGAAACTCGACGAACAGGTGAAAATAGAGCGTCAACTGGAATTACTCCAATTACTCCATCACCGACTGTTCGATCCGAAGATAGATAACCAACGCCTTTTTCTACTGTTACTTCGAAACTTAAATTTGCTTTTGAATTAACAGTGGCTATGTGCAAATCAGGATTAATTACATCTACTTCTGAATTTGTGGCAAATGATTCACCTGTAACTTGTTGCGGCCCCACAACATCTACCCTTATTTCTATCGGCTCATCACTTTCAGAATGGAAAACTAAATCCTTTAGATTCAAAACAATGTCTGTTACGTCCTCAACAACACCATCAATAGTTCCAAACTCATGAAGTGCGTCATCAAAACGAATCTGAGTAACCGCCGAACCCGGAATAGAAGACAAAAGGGTTCTTCTTAAAGAATTACCCAATGTTTGTCCGAAACCTGGCTCTAATGGTCCTATAGAAAACTGAAGACAATTGTCGCCAAGTTCTGACGAATCTATCTCTTCGACCTTTGGTCGCTGCATCACCAGCATTTTTCTCTCCCTATCTTTACTTTTCTTTGGGTTTAAACCCAAAAACTCTACTTGCTATAAAGCTCAACGATGAGCTGTTCACGTACCGGAATATCTATCTGGTCACGTGATGGTAAATCTATGACAGTAAATTCATGACTACTATCGGCGACTTGAAGCCAAACAGGCGCTTGTCTGTCAAGAACATCCACATTCCATTGGACTAAAACCATTTTGCTAGCCTTAGGACGCAGACTAACTATGTCTCCTTTCCGAAGACGGTAACTAGGTATATCAACCCTCTTACCATTTACATCAAAATGACCATGGTTTACTAATTGCCTTGCTTGTGGTCTAGTTGCAGCTATCCCTGCTCGGTAAACGGCATTGTCTAAACGTAATTCTAGAAATTTGAGCATATTTTCACCTGTAACGCCTTCGCGTCGACTGGCTTCTTCATAAATCTTACGGAACTGCTTCTCTGACAGACCATAAGAGAACCTCGCTTTTTGCTTTTCTTGCAATTGAAGTAAATACTCTGAAGGATTACCCCGTCGTCTCGATCTACCATGTTCACCCGGCGGATATGGCCTTTTATCAAGAGCAATTACTTCACCCTTTGTTCCAAAAATATTTGTACCCAAGCGTCGCGAAATTCGAGCTCTTGGACCTGTATACCTAGACATCAGACCCTCCTTCGCTTAGGAGGTCTACAACCATTATGAGGAACTGGCGTTACATCCTTAATACCTGTTACCTCTATTCCAGTATTTTGAATAGTTCTTATAGCTGTCTCTCGTCCAGAGCCAGGACCCTTCACAACAACATCTACTTTTCTAACACCATGCTCAATTGCTTTAAGAGCTGCTTGTTCTGCTGCCATCTGTGCAGCAAAGGGTGTTGATTTTCGCGAACCTTTAAATCCGACATTTCCTGATGATGCCCAAGCAAGAGTATTCCCAGCTCTATCAGTAAAAGTGACAATCGTGTTGTTAAATGAACTCTTTATATGTGCGACTCCATGTGGCACATTCTTACGTTCTCTCCGGCGAGAGCTTGAAGTAGCCATTACTTTATTACCTTTTTCTTATTCGCAATTATTTTTCTCGGACCTTTACGGGTTCGTGCATTCGTATGAGTTCGTTGCCCTCTGACTGGTAATCCCTTACGATGGCGGATGCCTTCATAGCAACCGATATCCATTTTTCTCTTTATGTTCTGAGATACTTCACGGCGAAGATCACCTTCTACCGTAAGTTGCTCATCGATAAAAGCACGAATTCTTACAACTTCATCGTCACTAAGATCTTTTACTCGAGTTGAAAAGTCAACTCCTGCAGCCTCACAAATATTTTCTGCAACAGTCCGACCTATGCCATGCAAATAAGTGAGAGAAACTACAACGCGCTTCTCTCTTGGGATATCAACACCTGAAATACGAGCCACGGACTTTCTCCTAACCCTGTCTCTGCTTATGACGCGGATTGGTGCAAATCACCCGAACACGACCATGGCGTCTAATAACACGACATTTCTCACACATTTTCTTAACACTTGTTCTTACTTTCATAATCTCTACTTACTTATATCTGTAGGTAATTCGTCCTCTGGTTAAATCGTAAGGAGTCAATTCGACCTGGACTCGGTCACCGGGAAGTATACGGATGTAATGCATCCTCATTTTCCCTGAAATATGAGCCAAAACTTTATGACCATTTTCTTCCAGTTCAACTCGGAACATCGCATTCGGTAACGGTTCAAGAACCGTTCCCTCCATTACAATTGCATCTTCTTTAGATTTCGTCAGAACTACACTCCCAAATCACTATCACTTATAAATCAAAATTCAAACAACTCTAAAGACTAGACAACACAGTAAAGAGCCGACTAATAACGCTACCCGAGAGCTAAGAAGCGTCCAACCCCTAAGAGGTACTGTATTTAATTCATTTTCCATTAATTACCCCATCAATAACGTTCTGTAAACGAGAAAAAACCTTATCTTCAGTTCCTAATCCGTCGACAACCACCAAATTGTTCCGCTCTTCAAACCATTTTAAAAGAGGAGCCGTTTCATTTTCGTAGATTTCAAGCCGTCGGGTTATTGCTTCCTCAGTGTCATCTGCACGGGATCTATCCAACATTCGCTGAGTCACCTCATCGACAGGAACTTCTAGATTTATTGCAAGATCTAAACTCAATCCTTTTGAAAGCAACTCTCCCTCTAAAGCCTGAGCCTGAGCTGACGTTCTCGGATATCCATCCAAAATAAAACCGCTTTCTAGGACGTCTTTCTTTTCAATACGTTCAGCAACAATCCCGTTTATGATTTCGTCAGGTACAAGATCGCCCGCATCCATTATTAGCTTTGCCTTTTTACCTAATTCAGTCTGTGTCTCAACAGCTGCACGCAATATGTCTCCTGTTGAGATGTGGATGGTCCCATACGACTCGCTTAGCCTCATACACTGAGTTCCTTTTCCAGAACCTTGTCGACCGAGAATTACTAAACGCAAATTTTCCATTTTCTTTTCTTGAAGCGGGAACTACTTCAAGAAACCCTCGTAGTTTCTCATCGTAAGCTGAGAGTCAACCTGCTTCATAGTTTCCAAAGCGACTCCCGAAGCAATAAGTATTGAAATACCTACAAACCCAAAACCACTTGCACCTGAAGAAGATGACCCAACACCTGAAGTCGTATCTAAAAATACGTTTATGAGAATTGATGGAATAAGTGCAACGGCTGCCAAAAACAAAGCCCCTGGAAGAGTGATCCGAGACAAGATCTTCGCTAAATATCTTTCAGTTTGATAACCCGGGCGAATACCAGGGACAAAACCGCCTTGTTTTCTTATCGTGTCTGCTTGACGAACTGGATCAAAAGTTATAGCTGTATAGAAATATGCAAAACCAACTACTAAAAGACCTGTTATTGAAAAGTAGAAAACATTATCTGGTTGAGCAAGATTATTGTCTACCCAACTTCTAAAACCATCCCAAGGTAATGCCGCAGCTATAAGAACAGGCAAATAGAGAATAGAAGATGCGAAAATTATCGGTATAACTCCTGATTGATTTACCTTCAGAGGAATGTAAGTGTTTTGACCTCCGTACATACGCCGTCCAACAACCCGTTTTGCAAACTGAACCGGTATCCGCCTTTGACCTTGTTCAACGAAAACCACTACAGCAATAATAGCTATCAAAACAGCAAGGACAACTACAAGAGCCACCACGCCGTTTTCAGCATGTATGAGTGAACCTTGAGCTGGGAAACTACTAATAATCGAAATCATTATCAATAAAGACATTCCATTACCAATGCCTTTTTGTGTAATTAACTCTCCCATCCACATAAGAAGAGCCGTTCCTGCAGTCAAAGTAAGAACTACAACACTCACTGTTCCAATGTGAAAATTGGGTAGAAGATTAGCACCAGAAGAACCACTGATTGAATTACCACTGTCGTTAAACAAGAAGGCGAAACTAGTGGATTGAATGACTGCAATTATTACTGTCATATACCTAGTCCACTGTGTTATTTTTCTCTGGCCAACCGCACCCTGCTGTTGCCATTGTTCTATTCGAGGTACAACAACCCCAAGAACCTGCATAATTATCGAAGCAGTTATATATGGCATTACTCCTAGAGCAAAAACAGCAAAACTAGTTAAAGATCCTCCTGAAAAAAGTTGCAAAAAGGCTAGAACTCCACCTTGATTCGCCCTATCTCTCAAGAGTTGCACTTGTTCTACGTCAATGCCAGGTGCCGGAACAAAAGCCCCAATCCTGTAAAGGAGGATCATTAGAAGAGTAAATAAAATCCTCTTCCTTAAATCCCCTACACGGAACATATTCAACATGCTTTTAAGCAAGGACTTCTCCGTTCACAAATAATTCCTTTTTATAAATAAACATCATCGATTTGTTAAAGCGTTACCTTTGGCGGCTGGCCTTATAGAGAATGGTAGATCTAATTTCTCGATAGAGCCACCCGCACTGGTTATAGCTGCTTCAGCAGAAGCAGAAATAGCATGTGTATGAACATTAACAGCACGTTTAATTTCACCTCTGCCTAATACTTTAACGAAAGACTTCTTAGCAATTAGACCTCGTTCGTAAAGAGTTTCAGGACTGATTTCCGTAAGTCCAGATTCTTCAATTGTGTCCAAGTTAACCGCTTGATATTCAACTCTAAAAGGATTATTGAAACCTTTTAATTTTGGAATTCTCTGGGCAAATGGCATCTGGCCACCTTCAAAACCTACAGGAACTTTGCTCCGCGCTTTTTGGCCTTTCATGCCACGGCCTGCAGTCTTGCCACCTTTACCAGCAATACCTCTAGCCACTCTTTTAGAACGACGTTTCGAACCGGGTGCTGGGGACAAATCATGAACTTTCATATCACTTAACCTCCTGTACTTCCACCAAATGAGGCACTCGAGCCAACATTCCCCTTATTTCCGGTCTATCAGGAAGAGTGTTAACTCTTCCTATGCGACCTAAACCTAGAGCCCTGAGGGTGCCACGTTGTTTGGGTTTAGTTCCGATAGAAGACCTAGTTTGTCTTACTCGTAGTTGTAAACCAGAATCACTATTCATTATCATTCTCCAACGAATCTGATGCTGAAGGATCAGGTTTTCCTATCCCTGCTTCAGATCTTTGATATGCCTCTAAAAGAGCTTTAGGCACAAAATCCTCTGCGGGAATTCCTCTCATCGCTGCAATTTCATCAGGTCGTCGCAAACCTTTAAGACCCGCGATAGTAGCCCTCGCCACATTTATATGATTAGCGGAACCTAAAGATTTACACAAAACGTCATGTATACCAGCTTCCTCTAACACAGCACGCGCTGCTCCTCCTGCTATGACTCCAGTACCTGGCGCAGCAGGTTGCAACAAAACACGTCCTGCTCCCATCACGCCCTCAATCGTGTGAATAATTGTGCTTCCTGTCATAGGAACAGAAAAAACATTTCGTTTTGCCTCTTCAGTACCTTTTTGAATTGCTAAAGGTACCTCTTTTGCTTTTCCGTAACCTAGGCCAACTCGACCTGCACCATCTCCGATCACCACAAGTGCTGTAAAGGAAAAGCGTCTACCGCCCTTCATAACTTTGGCAACACGATTAATATGAACTACTCGTGATTCTCTAAGAGGAATCATCTCAGCTGATGTTTCAACATTCATCAGAACTCCAATCCTTCTTTTCTAGCTGCATCCGCCAGAGCAGCCACACGTCCGTGATATCTATACCCACTTCGATCAAAAACTACCTTTTGAAAACCCGCTTCATTAGCTAGGCTCGCGATTTGACGGCCAACATCTACAGCCGCATCAATACCTCGAACCCCATTTGCAATACCCTCTTGCTGGGTAGATGCAGAAACTAATGTCTCGCCGATTTCATCATTTATTAATTGTGCAGATATGTGCTTGCTCGATCTAAATACAACTAGCCTTGGACGACTTTGCGTCCCAAAAACTGATTTACGTATACGTCTATGACGGCGATGACGACCAGCACGCCTATCAGATTTAATGCTCACTTCGCCGCCTTCCCAGCTTTACGGGCTACATACTCTCCCGCGTATCTAATACCTTTTCCTTTATATGGTTCAGGCTTGCGATAACTTCTAATATCAGCAGCAACCTGACCAACTACCTCTTTATTTATCCCTGAAACAATTATTTGGGTAGGTTCTGGCACATCAAAAGTAATGCCATCTGGTGCCTTGACTTTAACAGGATGACTAAAACCAAGTTGCAATTCAAGACCATCACCGCTTATTGCAGCTCTATAACCAACTCCTACTATTTCAAGTTCTTTCTTGAAACCCTCAGAGACTCCTATAACCATATTGTTTATTAAAGATCTGGTAAGCCCATGCAGAGCCTTGTTTTTTCGCTCATCATTAGGTCTCTCAACTAGAACCACGCCGTCTTCCTGACGCACATTTATTTCACCTGGCAAATCTAAATCTAAAGATCCTTTTGGACCAGTGACTCCTACACTTTTACCTTCGATTGAAACCTGTACATCAGATGGGATAGAAATTGGTTCTTTTCCGATTCTCGACATGTTTCCCCTCCTTACCAGACATAACAGAGAATTTCGCCACCCATACGTCGACGGCGAGCCTCTCTATCACTCATGAGTCCCTTACTTGTACTCACTACAGCTACGCCCAACCCTCCAAGCACACGAGGAATTTTATCGGACTTGGTATAAACCCTTAATCCTGGTTTCGAAACTCTTTTTATTCCACTGATCACACGTTCACGTGAATCTGTGTACTTCATTGTTATAGAGAGAACATTACCTATTACCTTCTCTGAATTACTTACATCAAAATCGGTAATGTAACCCTCTTCTTTTAATAAATCAGCGAGAGCGATTTTTTGTTTTGATGAAGGCATAGCAACTCCTTCATGCATTGCTTGATTTGCATTACGTATACGAGTAAGCATGTCTGCTACTGGATCTGTCATTGTCATATTGCCCTCCTCTCACCAACTCGATTTGGTCAAACCAGGTATTTCACCTGCTAGAGCCATTTCACGTAGACATATACGACAAAGGCCGAAGTCTCTGTAAACAGAACGCGGTCTACCGCACCGTCCACATCTCGTATACGCCCGAACTTTAAATTTCGGAGTTTTCTTTTGTTTGTTCACTAAAGCTTTTTTAGCCACTAGGAAGCCTCCACTCGAAATGGGAAACCAAGGGCTGTAAGTAAAGCCCTCCCACCCATATCATCAGATGCTGAGGTAACGATAGTTATATCCATACCTCGCACACGGTCAATTTTGTCATAATCAATTTCTGGAAAAATAAGTTGCTCAGTAACACCCAGCGTGTAGTTTCCATTGCCATCAAAGGCCTTCACACTACATCCTCTAAAGTCACGGACTCGAGGTATAGCAAGATTCATAAGTCGATCTAAAAATTCATACATTCTATTTCCTCTAAGAGTGGTCTTAGCTCCAATCGCTTGACCTTCACGAAGTCGGAAATTTGAAATTGAAGTCTTAGCTTTTGTAATTATGGGTTTTTGACCGGTAATAAATTCCAAGTCTGCCAAGGCCCCATCAAGAACCTTTGACTGTTGGGCTGCCTCACCAACACCCATATTTACAACTACTTTGACCAATTTAGGAACTTGCATCGTATTAGATAATCCAAGTTCTGCTTGCAGAACTCCTCGTAACTCAGTTTCATACCTTTGTCGGAGACCGAAAGGAGTTTTAGTCTCAACCATCTAGATCAACTCCTGTTCGTTTACATACCCGTACTTTTTCTCCGGATTCGCTAAGGCGATAACCGACTCGTGTCGGCTTCCCATCAGATGGACTTAAAAGTGCCACATTTGAAGCATCGATAGGCATGGTTTTGTCAATTATGCCACCCTGCATTGTCTCAGATGTAGCTTTTTGATGGCGTTTAACTTGGTTTACTCCTTCAATAATTACTGCATTTCGTTGAGGGATAATACGGCTGATCTCACCTTCACGGCCCTTATCTTTCCCAGCCAAAACTCTTACCTGGTCACCTTTTTTTATTTTCATCTAAATCACCTCTGGTGCTAAAGAAACAATTCTCATGAATTTCTTCTCTCGCAGTTCCCTACCTACCGGACCAAAAATACGCGTTCCTCTCGGCTGATTTTGATCATCTATCAATACAGCAGCATTCTCATCAAAACGTATATAGGAACCATCCAAGCGTCGGGACTCCTTTGCGGTACGGACCACTACACACTTAACGACTTCACCCTTTTTCACTGCAGCTCCAGGATTTGCATCTTTAACAGTCGCTGTAAAAACATCCCCAACAGACGCGTACCTGCGCCTGGTTCCTCCTAAAACCTTGATACACAAGACTTCACGAGCTCCTGAATTATCAGCTACCTTTAGTCGGGTTTCCTGCTGAATCATTACTTCGCCCTCTCTAAAATTTCAACAAGCCTCCAACGCTTTGTTTTTGACAAAGGTCGGGTTTCTTGAATCCGTACACGGTCTCCAACACTTAATTGATTATCTTCATCGTGTGCTTGAAGCTTTTTAGTACGTTGAACTGTTTTTCCATATCTACGATGACGAACCCTGTCAACAGTCTCTACGACTGCAGTTTTATCTTGCACTACAGAAACAACCAAACCTTCACGCACTTTACGTCTATTGATTCTTGTTGAAATAGTTTCATCACTAGTCATTTGAACGTCAGTTACTTGATCGTCAATTACTTGATCGTCAATTACTTGATCGTCAATTACTTGATCGTCAATTACTTGATCGTCAATTACTTGATCGTCAATTACTTGATCG
>PBAM01000004.1 GCA_002716285.1 Acidimicrobiaceae bacterium | reverse complement strand
GATTTCGTTATTTGGCGCTCAAACGGAACCCCTATGTTCCTTTTAGCAAACGCAGTTGACGATGCAGACATGGGAATCACGCATGCTATTCGAGGAGAGGATTTACTTTCAGGAGTACCCAAAGTGTTGCTTCTGTTAGGTGCAATGGGAGTTGAGCACCCCACATATGCGCATTTGCCGCTACTTGTGAATGAACAAAGAAAGAAACTTTCTAAACGTCGCGACGATGTTGCCGTGGGGGATTACAGGGAAAAAGGATTCTTACCTGAAGCCATGGTTAACTATCTTGCTTTGCTCGGATGGGGGCCACCTGACGGTGTAGAAATTCGTTCACTGCCAGAAATTGTAAAAATTTTCAACATCGAAGATGTGAACAAGGCTGCAGCATTTTTTGACATTCAAAAATTTGAGCACATCAACTCTTCGTATCTTAGAGATCTCTCTAAAGAAGATTTTATGCAACGCGTAGAACCATGGATCGGGAATGGAGCCCCGTGGCCTGAAGAGAACTTTGACTTAGAGAAATTCTCTGTAATGGCGGATCTCATACAAGAGAAATTAAGAACATTGAGCGACACACCAAGATTTGTGGATTTCTTATTCTTGAAACAGCCAGATGTAGATGAAGATTCCTGGAAGAAAACTATGAAAGACCCACAAGTAGCTGATTCTTTACTTGGCCATATAGCCGATTCTTTTGAAGACTGCGAATGGGAGACTGATGTTTTAAAAGATCTTGTAACCAAAGCAGGAGAAAAAGTCGACTTAAAACTTGGGAAAGCACAAGCTCCACTGAGAGTGGCTGTCACTGGCAGGACCGTAGGACCGCCTTTGTTTGAGACAATGTCGTGTTGCATGACCCGCGAAGAGGTACTTAAGCGAATTTCCGACGCACGGAAAAGCTTGTAACTTTATTTCCAATATAGAACTCGCATAAACAACAAGGCGTTACGCTTAAATTTGCCTTTATAGGCCACTTTCGGGGGTGGTGTAATTGGCAACACAGCTGGTTCTGGTCCAGTCGTTGGGGGTTCAAGTCCTCCCCCCCGAGCACTACATAAATTTTTTAAATACAATAATCGTTTTGGATATATAAAGTCTGGCCCCGTTCGTCTAGTGGCCTAGGACGCCAGGTTCTCAACTTGGTAGCACGGGTTCGAATCCCGTACGGGGTACAACTTTTGGATTAGTGATGACAGATCTGAAGCTTTCCCGGTTTAATAATCTGGCTAACCTACGGCTGTGTGTGTTACAACTCCACCATTAATACTAAGATAGACCCTTGATGGAACGTAATCCATAGTCCTCACGCACCCACCTTCATTAACGTCGTAGTCGCAATGTTCTACAATCCAACCAGCTTCATTGGCCGTCACAGTGGCCTCTTCAAGACTGAGACCCATTATGGGGGTGAAGTCGTGTCTGTAACCTGCTCCCCTTTCGCATGATTTTTTAACGATACCATTCGGTGTTATCCAGTCACCCCCCCAACAGATTGTCATCGGCCCCTCTAGGTCAGTTGTTAGCCAATCACCAAAGTCATCAGGGGTCTTGGTATGTCGGTCCGCTAAACCGCCTCTAAAGGTAGCTACTTTCCCGTCTTTGATTATGAGTGTGAGCCTGTCAGGGCGGTATTCGAAACTGGCAGGACATGTTTCACCCTGGTTCCAGTGGCAGAGTCCAACAGACCAGCCCAGCTCGTTGAGTATCAGAACGGCTTCAGTAGAAGGTGTGTGGAGAAGGGGCCAGAACTCGTGAATAGTGCACTTGGAGTCGCCTTGCAGAGCTAAAAGTGTCATGTCCCAGTTAGGTACAGGTAAATCCCAGCATTGCCCATCAGGGGATTTCAATAGAGAAAGTCCGAATTTTTCTCGGTCTACAATATCTTTTGAATTAGCTATCAGCTCAGCCTCTGACATGAGTTTGATTCCTGTCGTTTTAGACATGTTTTCTTCAGATCCGCACGAAGTAGAGAGTAGTGCTAGAGCTATTAGAAGTGTTGCTGTTCTTNTCATCAAAGAGACCGTCCGTTTTTGTCGGTGTATTTCAGGTTCTAAGGAGATCCTAGTTTTCAGGTTCTAAGGAGATCCTAGTCGGTTAACAGGAACGGACCCGCAACCCTTGCAGATTCGAGTTTTTCTTTAGCTACTGCGGGGTACAAATTTTAGATTAGAGATGCTAATCAAGTAAATGGCGAACGTGGCTTGTTTCATTTATGGATCTAATGGAACGCAAACCTGAGGATGATGCAGTAACTCTGGTAATGCCACAATAATCAGGTTGCAGTGCTACTGGGTTGTCATGCCCTAAAAGGCTTTGCAAAAAAACTCCCATAACCATTCCATGGCAAAAAACNGCNACAACTGAACCTTTGTATTTTTCAATCAGATAGTTGAAAGCATTCGTAGTTCTCTTTCTAAAACCTTCTAAATCACCTCCGAAAATTGATTCGGGATCCTCAAGATACTCTTTGATGAACGGATGATCTGGATCCATTTCCTCAATAGGTGTATACGAGTTACGGTCAAAATCAGCTTCCTTGAGGTCATCTATCATCTCAATTTTCAAACCAGTATGTATTGAAAATGGTTCAGCAGTCTGGATGGCTCTCGTCATAGTGCTCGAAACAACGTGTTGTATCCCTTGACTTTTGAGAAATTCTGCCGTTGCCTCAGCCTGCTTAACCCCTATTGGAGAAAGTGGGGGATCGGCTGAACCTCCTCCCTCGGAACGAGTTTCAGCGACCGGTCGTGCGTGACGTATGATAAGTAATTCCATAGTGGACAGTTTCTCTTATTCGAATCTTATTAGGGTTCTACTACTTCAAGTTGAGCTGGCACATGTTTATGCCAAGTTTCTTTTGGGTCGTTTTCCTTCAAGATTTCCCCTTTGATCACAGATGAGTTTAGTTACACAAATGACAATTACTCGTGTGATTCGATTCCACCTGATGTTAAAGGTTTGAATGTTTCTGGCCAACGGGTTGTTCCGTCATGTCGACTCCCGTTTAGTACAGCTCCGTCAAGTTGGGCGCCTCGCAGGTCAGCTCCCACTAGGTCGGCGAGACTCAGATCGGCATCAATAAGGGAAGCTTCACGCAAGTTAGCACCGCTCAAATTTGTTGCTCGCATAATTGCGCCATTGAGGATAGTGCTTCGGAAATCAGCACCCACNGCGAAAGCTCCGGTCAGGTCGACTTCTTTCATGCAGGCTCTAGCTAATGAAACTCCAGCTAATGTGCTAGCTCCAAGTAGAGAATTTGACAGGTCTGCTGCAGTTATCCATGCGCCACTAAAATCAGCTCCTCGGAAATCAGCGTCAACTAAATTTGAGTTACCCAACCAGCATTTGCAGAAAATGGTTTCTTTTGCACTTGCGCCTCTCAGATCTATGTTCCACAGATTGGCATGGTGCAGGTCAGCTTTATCAAAAACTGCCTTATGGCAGATTGAGTAACGAAGGTCTGCACCCACGAGTCGCGCTTCTGTTAGGTCTGACCCGGCTAAAGAGACGCCGGCCATTCTTGCTTTGCTTAGATCCGTAGAAGCTAGAGAAGCGTCAGAGAGATCTACACCTGCAAGGTCCGCGCCGGGTGTTATAGAAAGACCGTTGATGTCCACGTTAAGAGAGTAGGCGAAGATTGTCCTTNAGGTAGANGTGGCTAATCTCTGTCGAAAAGATCGTTCACNCGGTCAAGCTGNCGTTCGAGNCGTNTGTTGAATTTGAGNGCGAATGTAGCTAAAGCNCTNACNAAAAGAGTNACGGCTAGAGCTGNGATNAACATGCCNAGNAGNGAACTGTTGTCACTATTTGGGATTATNGAATTAACNAGTTCGTTAATNGCATCTTTCCAGCTGAGAGCGACAACAAGGCCGAATGCGGTCATAACCGACGACATTATGATTCCACGTATGTTCAGCTTTTCAATATTTTCTTTAAAGTCACTCATTTTCAGCTCCTACTTCTCTTATATCTACGACATTCTCACGAAATTAGCTTAAATGTGCTAGCAATTAGAGGTTCTACTATTTAATTAGAGATATACATCTCAATAACAGTTAGCAAAGAGGAAAAAATATGACAGTTTTACTGGGTGGTTTAGCTGCCATATTTTTCGGAATCGGTGACCTTTTAGGTGGTGTAGGAGTTAGAAAGTCGGGACGCCCTGGGTCTGCTGTATCAATGGCTATCGTCGCCACCATTGTCGGAACAGCAGTCATCGGTTTATTCATGCTGTTAATGCCTCCTGAATCTATTAGTGCATCTGATTTGTGGTGGTCAGTTCTAGCAGGCCTATCGATGTCGGCTACTAGACCGCTCTTATACCTAGGTATGGCAAGGGGTCCCATTTCTGTTTTTTCTCCCTCGTTTGCTCTTGTAGCAATTGTTGTCCCGACTTTGATTGGACCGCTTGTTGATCAGAACCCGACAATGTATGAAATTCTTGGTTTGATAGCAGCTGTTCCTGCGGTTGTTCTACTTTCAGGTGAAGGCCGTGTCCCAAAGATAAGCGAAGTGACAAGAAGCCCAGTTCTTGGAATGGCCGTAGTGGTCGGAACCTGCATAGGGGCAGCAGGTTTATGTCAGTCTTTCATCGATGACGGTGCAGGAGTTTTTCCTGCTTTTATAACTCTTCTGGTCGGCTCTGCAGTTTTACCTATTGTTTCTGTTGTGACTCCTGGAAGTATAAAACCCGATCGGATAGTCCTACGTCATGGGCTTTTGTTGGGGTTTACTAGTTCTGCAGCATTCATGTTGGCGGCAGTCGCCTATCAGAGAGGTTCAGCCGCAGTGATAACTGCTTTAATTTGTTTATGTCCTGGAGTTTCCATCTTTATTGCATGGAGACTCCTTAAAGAGAAGGTCGCGTTATTGCAAATGGTAGGCGGGGTTTTTGGTGTGATCACCATCATCATGTTTGCTCTTGGCAGTTGAATACTTATTTTTCTTTACGGATAACGAGATCTATTGCAGTCCATAGTGTTTGAGAAATTGGATAAAGAAAGATAGGTGAAACGAAACCGACAATCAGAGCAGGCAATAGCATCGGGATTACTTTCAAATTGGGCCAAAGCAACAAAGTTGAAACGACAATTGTTAAAAGAAGCAAAATCACACAAAGAATAGTGTTCATACCTACAGACCCCACCCAGTGTCCGGGTGGTCCGTCAAAATCCATTTCGCAAGAAGGACACTTTCCTGAAAGACGCATTCTTGACCCGAATAACTTTCTAGCTCCGCACGAAGGGCATGATCCAACAGCACCCCTTAGAATAATTAGTAGATTGGATTTGGTTGCGTCACTCATTAGCTGAGGTTGTGAAGTTTTTTCCTTCCCAAGAGCCCCACCAGTTTTCAAACAGTAGAAGTTGCTGTTCGGCATATTTCGCTTGACTTAAAGTCAATTCGTCTGAATCATTGAAATGCAAACTGTACTTAGAATCCCCTTTGAGTACGAGCAGGTATTTGTAGAAGAGAACCAGATCGGGGCCTTCGTCAAAGGTTGAAAGCACATGTAGAGCATCGTCAAGCTCTAGAGCATATTGCCTTGCTTTCGGATCACCAGATTGGGCGAGAGAGCAAAGAGATAAAAGAGTTAGAACTTCGTCAGGAAGGACATTTCCAATACCAGTAATTGCTCCTTCCGCTCCACAATTGACGTAACCATGAAAAACTTGAGTGTCGACTCCTACCATTAGTAAAAGTGATTCTGACTGATTCGTAATATTTTCAGCTGCATAGCTCAGTGATTCGGCACCACCAAATTCTTTGAAACCTACGAGATTCGGAAAGTCTTCGAGTAAGTCAAAAAATAACTCAGCGCGAGTTTCAAAACCGTAGTAAGGGCTGTTGTAGATAACCGCTGGAACTTCTGGAGCAGCGGAAAGAATATCGGAAAAATGGTTTCTTTGAGCTTTGGAAGAAGTTCCACGCGATAAAACACGAGGAATTACCATGAGACCTTTTGCTCCTACCGATTGGGCATGAGTGGCATGTTCTGCTGCAATAGCTGAGTTTTGGGCTCCTGTGCCGACTATTACGGGTATATTAGCTTCGCACAAACGAGCAACTCCTTCTTGGCGTTGTTTGTCTGTGAGAAGAGGCCAGTCTCCCATAGAGCCACAGTAAACAACGCTGTTCATTCCTTTTGAAGTTAGTTCCTTTGCTTTTTCTACTAGGGAATCAAAATCAGGAGAATGATCTTTATTGCATGGAGTCATCAAAGCGGGTATTCCGCCCCGGAAAGCGCTCGTATCCATTGTTCCTCATTTCTGCTTTAAAAAGTATTGTAATTCACTGAAGGCAATGTTTTAACTGCGGGTAAAACAGCTTCAGTGTTGATTAGCTTTATCAACCGAGTTGACGATGTATTCAGTCTCTGTTGTAAATGGCAGCCCACCTTCAGATCTGCACGTGATTGTAGGCACTTGCCTGCCTGGTGTGATGTCAACATTCCATCTTTCATTACGGAGTAGAACTTCCACGGACCAACCGTTGCCGGAAGTACTTGCATTAATATCGCGTTTCTGGTCGTCTATTTCCCAGCCTATTTGTTTAAATATTTCGATTTCAGCTATCTGTTCGGGGCCTTTTGCGGCACCTACCCAGCCTCTGCAAAGTTCGGCTACTTGTTCTGTTTCGATCCGTTTTTCGAGAATAGGACCTAGTGTTTCTAAATCTAATCCCGCCCACATGCGCCCATCTGGCATAGTCATAACTGTAGGGGAGAAGCGGTGACCGCCCAAATGGCTGACCTTGAATAGATCGATTCTGCTTTCTTGTTCTTCAATTTGGTTTGCTAGACGAGTTCCTTTACTACCGCAACAGATGTCGTGACTTCCCTGTGTGCAGAGTAGAACTGCTTCTTTGTTTTCCTTAATTTGTTTACTGGTAGTTATTTTTTCAGGTTTTGAAGAAATTAGTGTTTCGATTAATTCCATAAGAGAGTCTTTGCTTTCCAATTCAAAAACCCATCTATCAAAAGTTGTATCTTCTTTAGAGAAGACGGTAACTGTGGTGTTTTGTTCATCAGAGCGTGGTTGACAGGCTAAAACTCTGGTTACTCCCATTGAAGTATGGATTAAAGACTCAAGGCCTTTTAAATCAGAGTGTGTGAACACTGGTTTCGGCCAGGGTAGTGGCAACTCTATTAGAACGACAGCATCAATATTTAAAGCAGTGCCACGCGGATCTAAACCAATGGTTTGTCTGTGTTCAGAACAAGCTGGTGCATCGGTAGGTAAAGGTAGGAGTTGGTCGATGTTTTCAGAAAGATTTTGCACAGTTTTATTTTACTAACCCATCGATGTATATCGATCTGGTTTTATTACGCCTGTAATCCGATCTTCGATCGGAGTTGCATGTTCGCGCGGAAACTGTTCTTCATTTCTGTATTTTTTTGCCATCGAGTCAAGAAAATCAAGAGCCCCTTCTGATTCCCAACTCACAAGTCTTCCTCGTATCTCTAGATAACGTTCGGGATTTTCCGGATCAGTAGCGGACAGAGAAACACGTGCATCGGTTTCCAAATTCTTCCATTTCTGCCTTCCTGATTTATGAGGAAACCTGATATGAGTACCATCAAAATCTGCCCATACGGGAGAGACATGAGGTTCTCCATCAGGACCTATTGTGGCCACATGCCAAACAGTAGGCATGTCGAACAAATCTAAATGACTTTCTGGAATTGAATTCATTAGTGCCCTTCCTTTCAGTAAGCAGATGTGATTACACTCCTAACAGCAGATCTCAGATTCAAACCATCCACACCTCTAGTCTGTCACAACCCCCCCACCCGTGTGGGGGTGGTACCCCGTCGGATACTGCTACGTATAGATACATTCGGGTGCTTCGTGTAAAACTTAAAGAAGTACTAGAAAAGACTTAGAAGAAACTTGACATGAGAGAAAATCCTGAAAACCCTATCTTTGGTCCGGAAGACCCACGTTTGGACCCTCCTAATCCTCCTGAAATCAAGCCTTCGCGTTCAATCGTCAAGGCGATTTCCTGGCGGATGGTGGGGACGCTCGATACCTTGCTTCTATCATTTGTGATCCTGAGTTTTCTAGGTCCACTCTTNGGTCTTGAAGAATCAAGCGGTGCTGAGAAAATGAAAACTGCACTTTCTATTGCTTTGACTGAAGTGGCAACCAAAATGATCCTCTACTACCTGCATGAGCGAATCTGGTCACGACTTCAATGGGAACGCTCCTTAGATGAGGAAGGAAACTATCGGGGAAGCCTTCGGCGCTCGGCTACTAAAACGGCTACATGGCGTGTANTAGCGAGCGCTGACACAATGCTGCTTGGATTGCTATTCACTGGCAATCTTGCAACAGCAATTTCAATCGGTGGATTCGAGGTGATTACAAAATTGATACTCTATTTCTTTCATGAACGCTTTTGGACACGTATNCGTTGGGGGATAATCTCCGTGACTGCCGTTTAGTAAAAGTTTGGCTACCAGAATGGCTACCAGCCATCAAATAAAATCAGAAAAACTGGTCGGGATGGGGAGATTTGAACTCCCGACCCCCTGCTCCCAAAGCAGGTGCGCTGCCAGACTGCGCCACATCCCGAATAGATAAGTGTAGAGGCACATTCGCGTTCTGGACTAAGCAATCCATCCGCGAGTACATAAAAAGTGTTTCAAGCGGTTATTTTCTAGAGATGGATGAACCAATTTATGATGCTAAAACTTTTTGGGAATTGTTTGTAAGACGAGTTGAACTCAGTGGCGACAAAAAAATGCTTATTGACGACTCTGACCGTTCTTTAACTTTCTCAGAAGTTAAAGAAAAAGTTGAAAAAACAGCTGCAGGTTTCATGGAACTCGGAGTAGGAGAAGGTACGCCAGTGACATGGGTTTTACCAACTCGGATAGAAACGATAGTTACCTCTTTAGCTTTGTCGAGAATAGGTGCGGTTCAGAACCCAATNATCCATATTTACCGTGAAAGAGAAGTCGGGTTTTGCATTCGCCAAACAAGTTCAGAACTAGTGTTAGTTCCAGGCGAATGGAACGGTTTCGATTACCAGGAAATGGTGAAAAATTCGACAGCAGATATGGCGCATCCACCAAAGACAGTTCAGATATATGACAACCTCCCCGAAGGCGACCCTCTCGGTCTTCCTGAAGAGGATAATTCAAATTTAGAAGAATCTATTAGATGGATTTATTACACATCAGGTACAACTTCAGATCCAAAAGGAGCNATGCATACAGATTCAACTCTGATAGCAGGTGGAGTAGGCCTAGCAAAGGCTCTGAATATGGGAGAGCAAGACATAGGGTCCATAGCTTTTCCTTATGCACATATAGGAGGCCCTGATTACCTCGTCTGTATGCTTGCTAACGGGTTCCCAGCAGTTTTAATCGAGAAATTTGACCTTGAATCAACTATCGAAACTTATAAACGTCACGGAGTGACAATGGCAGGAGGGAGCACAGCTTTCTACTCGATGTTCCTCGGAGCTCAACGCCAGCAACCTGATACACCTCTAATACCAAGCCTGAGACTGCTCTCAGGCGGAGGCGCTCCAAAACCACCTGAGATTTATCATGAAGTCGTAGAAGAAATGGGCATTCCAGTAGCACACGGTTATGGCATGACAGAAAGTCCAATGATCTGCCAGGGTTCGCCTCAAGACAATCCAGACCAATTAGCCCACACAGAGGGGAAACCAGTTTTCGGTGTTGAAGTGACAATAGTCAGACCTGATGGATCAGCATGTAACCCAGGGGAAGAAGGGCAAGTAGCAGTTGGAGGTCCGCAACTATTTAAAGGTTACAAAGACCCAGAACTTAACAGCGAAGCGTTTGACTCTCTTGGGAGATTCCTCACAGGTGATTTGGGAGTGATGAGAGAAGACGGACATGTTTCGGTTACAGGTCGTGTNAANGACATAATTATTCGAAAAGGTGAAAACATTTCGGCAAAAGAAATAGAAGATATTTTGTACACCCATCAAAAAGTTGCAGCTGTAGCAGTTGTAGGTCTTCCAGATAAAGAAAGAGGGGAGAGGGTTTGTGCTGTTGTGGAAATTGCAGAAGGCAGCGACCCTTTAGACTTCGAAGAAATGATTGAAATTTGTGTATCTGAAGGATTGATGAAACAAAAAGTCCCAGAACAACTAATCAACTATGACGGTTTATTGCCAAGAAATCCGACATTGAAAATTCTCAAATACCAGTTACGAGATGAGATTTCCAAAATTGGTTGGCCTTAATTAGCGGCCTTTGAAGTTGCCTTTTCTTCTTTCTTTGAAAGAATCAACCCCTTCTTGGGCATCTTCGGTTTCGGCAAGTACTGCTTGATCTCCACCTAAGGCGTCAATAGCTGCTTTTTCTCCATCAACTACATAACGCATTGAAGAGCGCTTAGTTGCTTGAACTGCAAGAGGTGCACCTTCACAAATAATTTCTGCGATTTCAATCGCTCTTTCAAGNTCAGATCCGAAAGGAACAATTTCCTGTACAAGTCCGACACGGAAAGCTTCTTCAGAATCAAACACATCNGAGGTGAGAAGGTGGTACATGGCATTACCCCAGCCGCATCGTTGAACAAAACGTATCGTCGCTCCACCGGCAGCATGTATGCCACGCANCGGTTCTAATTGTGAAAAACGGCAATTGTCAGCAGCGACAACAATGTCTCCAGCAAGCATCAGTTCAATTCCCAGCGTGTAAGTCACACCTTTTACAGCTGAAACGATAGGTTTCGTGCACCGACGGCCTAATGAAGTTGGGTCCACTTTCCCTTTCCCGCGGCCTCTTTCACCTTTTTGCATTCTCTCTTGAAACTTTGGAAGGTCGAGACCAGCAGTGAAATGATCGCCATGAGCGAAAAGCACTCCACACCAAAGCTCGGGATCGTCTTCAAGTTTTGTGTAAGCATCAGAGAGGTCGTCCATCATTTCTGGTGTGAAACCATTCATTTTGGAAGGCCTGTTAATTCCCATTAAAAGAATCCGTCCCTTCACCTCTACAGTGATTCCACCTTCTAAATTATTTTCGGACATTTAAGACACCCTGTGTTAGTTGTTCAGCCAAGAACATTAGCGTATTTTTCTCGTTTTAGTAAAAGTTCTTTCAGATGACTTCCGTAACCATATTCACCTGCACTTCCGTCGTTCCGGATAACTCGGTGACAGGGAATNAGTAGAGGAATNGGGTTTGCTCCNANAGCGGAACCAACAGCNCGTTGAGCTTTGGGNTTATTGATGTCTTTAGCAATCTTTGAGTAAGTGGTGGTTTCACCAAAGGGGATTCGAGAACAACTTCTCCAAACTTTTTGTTGAAAAGGAGAGTAAGCGGAAATTTCGAATTTAAGTTTTGAAGAATGACCTTTTACTCGCCATTGGTTTATACCTTCTTCTATATCTTCAGGTAAAGAGTCAACCTTTGAAAAATTGTTTCCNGTTTTTTCTTCAAGCTGNTTCTTGAAATCTTTGAGGGTGATTATTTTTTTTAATTCAGAAGCNCAAATGCCCGACTTGGTGAANGCTANCCAAAGTTGTTCTTCCAGGATTTCTNCAAGTCCAATATGGTGAAAAGGTTTTATTACCAAGAGCTTGCCGAGCTTTTATTCATCTATTAGACCGGTACGAACTATTACGAGCGGACAGGGACTGTGATGAGAAATCGCTTGACTGACTGAGCCAAGTCTGAGTCCAGCGAAACCACCTCTTCCGCGGTTTCCCACTACAAGCATGTCAGCGCCTTCAGCTATGGACATTAGAGTTTCCGGCGCTCTTCCTTTTTGAATTGTTTTTTTGATTTGAACATTTGGATGTCCAGCGGTTTCTAAAGCAGATTCAACAACTTCATTCTGGAGTTTTTCAACTTCAGCAATCAGGTTTGTTCCATCGAAAGGTACATATCCAAGATCAGGCGAAGACGGTATGTAAGTAGGTGAGTAGCAGGTGACAACTTCGACTAGGGCATCATGGTGCAACGCTTCCTCTATAGCCCAAACCAGAGCTGCTTTGGCATAACCGGACCCTTCGATACCTACAACGATTCGACGCTCTTTCCCCATTTGGCCCCTTAATCGATTTGAAAATAATCCGGCTGTTATACCGTAACTACATTCTGCTACTCAGTGAGAGCACCTTCAACTTTTTCTAAAGCCTTTTCTTCTGAAAGATTTAGTGCAAATGCGAGTTCTGATACAAGAATATTGAGAGCCTTGTTGTAAAGCGTTTTTTCTCCAGCTGAAAGTCCCTTTTCTTTATCACGCAAAGCCAAGTTTCGCACTACTTCCGCGACCTGATAAACGTCACCACTTTTTAGTTTTTCTTGATGATTTTTAAAGCGACGAGACCAGTTAGCTGGTTCTCTTACGTCTCTTTTTTCAAGAACTTCAAACAAATCTGGAACATCGCGTTTGGCGATAGGCCAGCGCATTCCTACTTCTTCGGCTTTTTCAGTCGGGACGGAAAGAACCATTTCTCCATGTGCCATATGTAAAATCAGGTATTCAGTAGTTTTTCCGAAAGCTTTTTTCTTTTCTTTCTTCTCGATTACTGCAGCACCATGATGTGGATAGACAACTTTGTCACCGGGCTTGAATGTCAATTTGGCCTCCGAAAGTGGTAGATCAGAGTTGTAGGATACCTACCTACGACTCCAATGGTAGTTAAATTCGAAAATTAGTTAGGCGCCTAAACGTTCTCTAGCTGCCCTGCTGCGTTCTAGAAGATGTTCAGGAACACCGTGTTCGTTACTGCCATTCGAAACCGTCTCTGATGAAGTCTCTTCTGTGATAGCTTCCTCAGTTTTATCAGGTTCGTTTTCGGCATTTGCTCTGTCGACTTGGAATTGTTCCCAATCTTCGACTTTCACTACGTCTTTATGGTCCACACGGCCCAGTTTCGTTCCGTTATCGAAATCAACCCAGTAACGGAACCATTCGATTCCGTTTGCAACACAAATTTTGCCCTCTGTTCCTTCAGGAACACCAGGGAGATCTATTGTTGCTACAACTTTCTGTTTCCTTTTCAGAGGATTCAAATCTTCCACTTCCAGTAATTTTCAAACTCTTAAGGCGAAACCTTATTCCAAAAATTGTTGCCTCATGCGATTAAATCTTGTTGAGAGGAAATTTTTTCTAATAAGAAATCTTTCACTTCCGCAACACTTATCTCAGCCTGTGTTTTTTCTGGATCGGAACGATCTAAAAATTCGACCACTCCATTCCCTAAACCACGTGGCCCAATAGTCACCCTAAGAGGTATGCCTATTAATTCAGCGTCAGCGAATTTCACTCCGGGTCTTTCTTCTCGGTCGTCAAGCAAAACGTCTATACCGTTGGTTTTTAAATCTGTATAAATCTCGTCTGCTATTTTCATTGAATTTTCGTCATCGGTTTTCACAACAGTTAAAACAACTTCGTAGGGGGCGACACTCATGGGCCAGATTAATCCTGAATCATCACAATGCGTTTCGGCTATAGCCGCCATAGCCCTGCCGACACCTATTCCATATGACCCCATAGTTGGAGTTTGTGATTTACCTTCCGAGTCGAGCACAGTGACACCCATTGCTTCAGAGTATTGACGACCCAACTTGAAAATGTGGCCTGCTTCAATACACCGGACGACCCTAAGTGGCTCTGAGCAGGAAGGGCATCCTTCACCATCAACTATCGATCTCATATCAACCCACTGGTCAACTTTTATGTCTCTTTCAATATCCACACCTAATAGGTGGAAATCGTCTTCATTGGCGCCGGTAGTCATGCCAGATCGCCCTTTCAGTGCAGGGTCGGCAAAAATTGGGATTCCGTCAATTCCAACAGCACCAAGACTTCCGGGTGAAGCTCCTAAAGCTTTTTTAATAGTGTCTTCCTCAGCAGGAGTTATTTCCACTGATGAGGTGGCATCACAAAACTTTTGTTCTTGGAACTGATGATCACCGCGCAGCAAAATAATCGAAAGTTCATCATNCACCATGTACACAAGGGTTTTGATTTGATGTTCAGGANGGTGACCCGCTTCTGAAAGGGCTTCGATGGTGCGAATATTAGGAGTACCAAATTTNTCAAGAGTCTCATTTTCTAAACGGTTTGTGACTTCGGGGATTATTGAAGTGGCACGCTCCACATTTGCTGAATACCCACATGAATTGCATACAGCTACATCGTCTTCTCCGGCAGGAGATTCAACCATGAACTCGACTGAGTCGCTGCCACCCATAACGCCTGATGATGCTTCAACAGGAATTGCGTGCAGACCTAAACGAACAAAAATACGTTCGTAAGCTTGGTGGTGAAGGTTGAATGATTTGTCTAAACCTTCGTCATCTATGTCAATCGAGTATGAATCTTTCATATCGAATTCTCTAACTCTTAGAAGTCCTGATTTAGGTCTTGGTTCATCTCTAAATTTTGTTTGTATCTGATACCACATTTGAGGAAGGTCTCGATAGGAAGACAACTCGAGAGCGACAGTAGCTATGACTTCCTCGTTGNTCANTGCCAAGACCTGATCTGCATCCTTACGGTCTACAAATCGAAACATATCGTTCCCGATTGCATCCCAGCGACCGGATTTCTGCCAAAGACTTGCAGGGTGTATGGCAGGAAGCATGACCTCTTGGGCGCCTATTAAATCCATTTCTTCACGAAGGATTTTCACGATTTTCTTATTGACTTTCCAAGCGAGAGGAAGCATTGAATAGTGNCCAGATTGTAATTGTCGTATAAAACCGCCACGAACCAACAATTGGTGGCTAACTGCTTCCGCTTCAGCTGGTGCTTCACGAAGAGTGGGTATAAAAAGAGATGTCCAGCGCAATTGTCAACTTTCTTATAAATTTTTTATTACAGCATTATCTTAGATGATTTCGCTCGACGTAGTTGAATTGGTATATAGCTGACAGAATCAATGTATGAGTGAAATTAATATCGAAGAAATTAAAGCCGAATTGTCTGAATGGATTCAAGATAATTGGGATCCAGATATCACTGTTTCAGAATGGTGGAAGTGTCTCTCTGATGCGGGTTGGTCAGCAACTTCTTTACCTGTGGAGGCAGGAGGCAGAGGGTGGAGTCGCGTGCAGTCTGCGACGGTAATGTCCACATTGTTTACACATGATGTTGTTGGTCCGCCTACGGGACTAGGGATGATGCTTGCAGCTCCCACAATTGCGATTCACGGGAATGAGGATCAAATCGAAAGATTAATACCCCCTATTCTTGATGGCTCGGTTGCTTGGTGTCAGTTGTTTTCAGAACCGGGCGCCGGATCAGATCTAGCTGGACTTCAAACTCGAGCAGTTAAAGATGGAGATGAATGGATAATAACTGGGCAGAAAGTTTGGACATCTGGTGGGCATATAGCAGAAAAAGGAATGCTCATAGCTAGAACTGATGTTGAGGCCCCAAAGCATCAAGGNATCACATATTTTGCTTTTGATATGGACCAACCAGGTGTTGAAGTCAGACCTTTACGAGAAATGACTGGCCGTGCTTTGTTTAATGAAGTATTCATTGATGAGGCAAGAGTTTCAAATGCTGACGTAATTGGAGGGATTGGCAATGGTTGGGCGGTTGCCAACACGACTCTAATGGTTGAAAGGTCAAGTCTCGGAAGTGGGGGTCCACAACCCGTATCAGTGCCAGCAGGAGTTAAAGCAGGGAAATTATTGGGGAATCGTTTAGATACGAAAGTTGGTGACCACGTACTGCCTGACGATGGCAGAATGGAAACCGATGGCGGACGTGGTCTAGATGTCAGATGGCTTTCAGATTTAGCCCAAAAAGTTGGATCAGCGGGTGACCCCGTAGTCAGACAAGAAATCGTAAAATTGCATATATTGGGTGAAGTAAATCGACTAAACATGCTTCGAGCCAAAGCAGGGGGCAGCAAAACAGGAGCTGAAGGTAATCTGGCCAAGTTAGCGATGAGTGAACTTGTGCGAAGAAGTAGAGACGTAGGAAATTTGATCATCGGTGCCGATGGNATGTTGAGCAGNTCTNCAAGTTCATTTGATGGCAGAGTCCAGGAAGCAACAATTTTTAGTCCCGCTCCTTCAATTTATGGAGGCACTGATCAGGTNCAAAGAAACATAGTCGGGGAAAGAGTTNTAGGTCTTCCAAAAGAACCNGGNNCAAANAAAGANACGCCTTTTAAAGANNTGCTACAAAACTAATTTTGTTTTAAAAATTTGAAAAGTTGTCAACCAACACTTGTCGAACCTCTTTAGGGGCTTCTGTCATTGACATGTGACCCACCCCGTCCAACTCAACAACCTTAGGGTTTGTTAGTGCATCAATAAGAGGCTGAGCAGCACGTCTTGGAGTCATTTTGTCGCGTGAACCAAGAATTAAAGTCGTGGGACATTTAACGGATTGCGCCTGTTCAAGAGTTTCTTCATAGCTGGAACAAATTGAAAGGTCGAGGCTTAATATTCCTGGTTTAGAGTTTTCCACCACAGCTGTAGCTCCTCCTATCATCCAAAGCCCAGGGGTTGGATTTCCGCCTAAGTGNTGGTTAGGGCCATGACCCCAACCGGCTATAAAACTAGCCCCTTTGGGCAAGTTGTCGTCAGCAGCTGTTTGTAGGTCAGGNTGCACGGGCATTCCTTCAGCTANAGCGATCAGTGTCGCCGACAAAACAGAGTCAGGGTAGTTCGCAGCGGTTGCCAAAGCTATAAATGAACCCATTGAATGTCCGACAATGTGGGCTGGTCCTCCGAGTCGTTCGATAANAGAAGAAATCCAGTCAGCCATTTCATTAATCGTTTCCAAAGGAGGTCCTTCAGTGCCTCCATGAGCTGGGAGATCTANAGCAAAACACCTGTAACCATGGTGTGAGAGGAAACGTGTCTGCTGGAACCACACAGTTCTATCCATGCCTGCACCATGAATTAAAACGACTAGAGGATCGTTTTCGTTCATTTCCTCTAAATCAATACCACCGTTGGCCACACTGAAATAACTGTCTGCAAGATCAATAAGCATGATGATTCAACGTTGTGAAGCTTTAAGGGCTCGATCTAGGTCAGCACATATATCAGTTGGGTCTTCAAGACCAACTGANATTCGGACAAGATCTTCGCCGATTCCAGCAGTCAATAGATCTTCGGCACTCATCTGTTGATGTGTCGTGGAAGCAGGATGGATGACTAATGTTTTAGCGTCACCAACATTTGCTAAATGGGATGCAAGTTCAACTGATTCGATAAATTTCTTGCCGGCTTCACGACCACCAGAAATTCCAAAACTCAGTATCGCACCGGAACCTTTTGTATATAAACGTTTTGCCAGTTCATGATCAGGGTGACTGGGATGGTCAGGGTGACGAATCCACTCAACGGCATCATGTTTATCCAGAAGTTCGAGAACACTATGAGTGTTNGAAACATGTTTTTGCATACGTAGAGGAAGAGTTTCGACTCCTTGAAGAAGGTAGAAGGCATTGGAGGGGCTCATACAAGCTCCAAAATCTTTTAATCCTTCAGACCTNGCGCGCATTGAAAGAGCTTGTGGTCCAAATTCGTCAGTGAAAACTATGCCGTGGTAACCGTCATATGGTTCAGAAAGAGTTGGAAATTTTCCTGAGGCAGCCCAATCAAATCGGCCCCCATCAACAACGGCTCCTCCTATGGCTATACCATGGCCTCCCANAAATTTAGTTAGAGAATGAATCACAACGTCTGCACCATGCTCTATGGGGCGTATAAGGTACGGGGTGGCAAAAGTTGCATCAACCACAAGAGGCACTCCGATGCTGTGAGCGGCATCTGCNATTGCTTCAATGTCCAAAACTTCTATTCCAGGGTTTCCTAGAACTTCTGCATAGAACAATTTTGTATTTTCATTTGCTGCATCAAGAAAACTTTTTGGATCGTGAGGGTCNACGAAAGTTGTTGAGATTCCAAATCGGGGCATTGTGAAAGTCATCATGTTATGACTACCTCCATAAAGGTTTTGACTTGAAACTATGTGATCACCAGTATTCAAAAGAGTCGCAACTGCTAAATGGAAGGCAGCCATTCCGCTCGAAGTGCAGACCGCCCCAACACCACCCTCCAAAGCTGCGATTCTCTCCTCTAACACTGCCACCGTCGGATTTGAAATTCTGGAATAAATATGGCCACCAACTTCAAGATTGTAAAGTGCCGCTGCTTCATCCACGGAGTCAAAAACATATGAGGTTGTTTGATGTATGGGAACAGCTCTTGAACCTGTGGCAGGATCAGGTCTTTGGCCAGCGTGCAAAGACTTAGTGTCGAATTTGTGGGCGTCTGGTTCAACCATGCATTTAAGGCTACGCAATAGTAANCATTTACAAATGCCTCTAAGCGAGTAAGTTGCAAATATTAATGTTTTATTCACAACAAGATTTCTTAAATAGAAGGTAAAAATGAAAATTGGGTTTATAGGTTGCGGAAATGTAGGAGGGAAACTTTCTCATAGTCTGCTTAGAAATGGTTTTGATCTGGTGGTCAGAGATCTAGATAAAAATGTGGCTCAACCGTTACTGGATGAAGGAGCAACTTGGGCCGATTCACCCAAACAAGTAGCAGAATCTTGTGAAGTGATCATTACCTGCTTGCCGTCTCCTGCAGCTTGTAAAGAGGTTATGGAAGCTTCTGATGGTGTTTTAGCCGGACTGTCAGAAGGAAAAGTATGGATGGAAATGAGCACTACAGACGAGACTGAAGTTCGACGTATAGGACAGCTCGTTGAAGAAGTTGGAGCACACGCAGTTGATTGTCCTGTGTCGGGAGGATGCCATAGGGCGGCAACAGGGAACATCTCAATTTTTGTTGGAGGGGNAAGAGAAGCTTTTGAGAAAATCTTTCCAGTTGTAACTTCTATGGGAAGAAACATACTGCACACAGGTCCACTAGGTTCAGCTTCAGTTTTAAAAGTTTTGACCAACTATCTAGCGAGTGCGAATCTAGTTTCTCTGGCTGAAGCATTAACCACTGCCTCAGCAGCTGGAATGGACCTGAACACGACTTATGAAGCAATCAGGATTTCTTCCGGCAACTCATTTGTTCATGAAACAGAAAGCCAGGTCATACTCAACGGGAGCCGNAACATAAACTTCACAATGGATTTAGTTCTAAAAGATGTAAGCCTTTTTGACCAGATTGCAGAAAGACATGGAATCCCTCTAGAACTTTCACCAATGCTGGTGGAAATTTTNAAGGATGGGATGGAGCGATACGGGGAAAGGGAGTGGTCTTCAAACATCATTAGAAGACTTGAAGATGNGACTTCAATCGATGTNCGGGCGCCAGGGTTTCCTGACGAGATAACCTGCGACGAAGAAGAAGTTGAAGGTCAAGAAGTAATTCCGATTCGATGAGTGAGAACAAATTGAACGAAATCCCAGAAGTGATGACGGCAGTTCAACTGACTGGTAACGGTGGACCAGAAAAACTTTCCGTACTTCACGACATTCCAGTTCCGGAAATAGGTGAAGACGAAGTGTTGTTGAGAGTCAAAACCTGCGGGATGAACAACACGGATATAAATACGAGGGTCGGATGGTATTCAAAATCAGTTACGGCTGCGACGTCCAGTAAAGGATTCGGACACATTGAAGANGAACAAACGTGGGGAGGGGAGAGATTGTCCTTTCCACGGATCCAGGGGGCAGATGTTTGTGGGATTGTTGTTGATGTCGGAAAGGACGCAGAAGCTGGACTAATAGGTCGNCGAGTTCTGGTGGATCCCTGTATACGGGACCCGAAATCAGAAAACTGGCGAGACAACGCCAAATACCTTGGAAGCGAAATAAACGGTGCATTCGCTCAATATTGTGCAGTCCCGTTAAGAAACACATATCCAATCAATTCAGAAATGACAGATATAGAACTTGCCTCTTTTCCTTGCTCGTGGGCTACCGCTGAGCACATGCTTACTAGATCACGTCTCAGGAAAGGTCAGACACTTGTTGTGACAGGAGCTTCAGGGGGAGTAGGTACCGCTTTAATACAGTTAGCCAAACTGCGTGAAGCCTGCGTGATTGCAGTTACAAGCTCAGAGAAATTTAATTCAGTTAAGGACTGTGGTGCTGATTTGGTTTTAGACCGCAATGAAAAGGAGTTCAAAGGCAACATAATTGAACTGGCACAAGGCCCTGTCGACGTTCTAGCTGACGTTGCGGGTGGAAATAACTTTGCTCAACTGTTCGAGTCGATAACAAAAGGCGGATGCTATGTAACATCTGGAGCCATAGCTGGGCCTATAGTTGATTTAGATTTGAGAACCCTTTATCTGAACGACATAGAGATGCATGGGTGCACAGTTTACGATCCTTCAGTTTTCAAAATGTTGATCGAATATATAGAAAACGAAAGAGTCAAACCAGTCATTGGGGGAGTCTTTAGATTGGAAGAGATCAGACAAGCACAGGAAGAATTCTCCAAAAAACAACATGTGGGAGCTATGGTTCTCACAGTCGATTAAGACTTAGTTGATTCCTCGTTCTTTACCTTCCCAATAAGGTGCTCGCAGTTCTCTTTTGAGAACTTTCATTGCTCCGCTAAGAGGTAGAGGTTCTTCTCTGAAATCTACGCTTTTAGGAACTTTGTATCCTGCAATTGACTCTCTGGCATGTTCAATAAGATCGTCTCCACTTGCACTGCCACCAGCTTCAAGGACGACTATGGCATGAACAGCTTCACCCCATGTGTCATCAGGAATCCCTATAACAGCCACTTGCGCCACATCAGGATGGCTCGAAATGGCATTTTCAACTTCAGAAGAATAAACATTCTCTCCACCAGAGACAATCATGTCTTTAACCCGATCCACTAGAAACAAGTAACCATCTTCATCGAAATATCCCGCATCACCAGTGTGGTACCAGCCATTCGCAAAAACTTCTTCAGTTGCTTCGGTTTTATTCCAGTATTCGGTCATGAAATTGCCACCCCGAGCGCAAACTTCACCAATTTCCCCTTGAGGCAATTCATTTCCTTCCTCATCCTGGATTGAGACAACTGTTCCTATAACTGGTTTACCAACGCTAGAAAGTTTTTCACTTTCCAAAAAGTGGTCATCATCCCCCAATACGGTCAAGGTCGAAGAACTTTCAGTCATCCCATAACCCTGAACTAGTTCGAGATCGGGAAGGTCCGCAAAGAGTTTCTCTAAAATTTGTCTAGGCATAGGAGAAGCTCCGTAAATAAGTTGTTTAAGAGATTTTAGACGAGAAGGGTCGTAACCCTCTGCAGCCAGGCACATGCCAATCATCGTCGGAACCATTAGTGTCTGCTCAACTTGATGAGCCTCCATCAGTGCCATAGCTCCCTCAGGGTCAAACATCGGAATGAAAACAATATTCCCCCCTGAATAAGGAGGGCCGAGAATACCCGTCATTGAAGCGGCATGGAACATTGGTGTTTGCATCAAATACGAAGAAACCTCAAATCCTCCTAGAGCTATAAGACCGTGGTAAAGATTCAGAACTTGAGCTCTTTGAGTTATGAGCACACCTTTTGGAAGGCCTGTAGTCCCGCCTGTGTACATAAGGACAACCGGGTCATCCTCTTCGGGCTCTTCTGGCAAAGCAGGCGAAGATGTTTCCAGCAACTCTTCATATTTCAAATCGTGCTGGACATCACCTTCACCAATCAAAACTACGTGCCTGATCGGGTCTTCATCTCCCATCTCTTCACGCGCAGCTGTAATCAATGGGGCGAAAAACTGGTCAGTGAAAATAACTTCAGTTCCTGAATCTTTCAGAATATAAGCAAGCTCTTTAGGGGCTAGACGAAGGTTTAAAGGGTTTATAATTCCAGCGCCTAAAAATGCGGAATGCCAGAGTTCTAAAAACTGATGGCTGTTCAATGCCATTACCGCAAATCTGTCACTCTTCTTTACATTAAGCTCAGAGGAAAGGCTGTCGCATAGGCGCAGAACACGGTCATGATGGGTATTCCAGTCACTCTGGTAGGAGCCATCAATAATTCCTGTGTTTTCTCCATACTTTTGGATAGCGGGTAGATATAAGCGTGCGTAAATAAGTTCTTTCATACAAAGAAAGTTATCTCGTTTTATTGGAAGTGTCACATGAAATGATCGACTACTAGTAGAGGAGACTTCATTCGAGTGGTCAAGTAAAAGACAATTGAACGAAGATAAGGCATGCCACGATCCGTATTTGTGCACGAGACAATAGACATAGTCGGACAAGGTCAATACGACTACATGGAACATGTTTCGAAAGAACCCACAAATTTCATGCCTGACATGACATCTCTCCAAGGCTCATTTTTTGTTCTTGGATTCGGTGGAGGAAGATGGCCTCAAGTAGTAAATATCTGGGACTGTGGAACAGATGGCTGGGAAGGCTGGGGACGTAACCTTGACCGTTTGAATTTGAAACGAAGAAACGCTTTTTATGGAGATTGGTGGGACGAAGCCTCCCAATGGAGAACAGGTGGCTATGACCGTGTCTGCGCAGGTGTTCAAGGTTCTCCAACGACAGCAGAAATAGCTGAAAAAGGTATAAAAGGCTCACTTTTCGTAAACGAAGTTTTTTGTGTGCGACCTGGAGAACAACTAAGTTTTCTCAACGAGGTTGTTGATAAGAGGGTTCCGGTGATGGAAGATTATAAAGTTTCCCCGACTGGCTTATGGGAAGTAACAACAAACACTCATGAAGTAGTGATGGTTTGGGCAACCACTGTAGAAGACTGGACACGAATGAGGAAAAACCTTGATACAACAAGAGGTCTTGATGATATGGGTGAAGAGGATGAACGGCTCGTGGAAAACCTTAATCTTCTGTCTTCCTACGTGGTAAGTGGAGATACCCAATTGATGACCCCACTGCCTGGGACTGTTTATGGTCCCTCCGACTGGGAAGAAGCAAATGAACAAGACTGGTACAAATAGGTTTAACTTCATGCAAAAAGGCATTTCAGACGATGAACTTATGAACCCAGAAGTAGTCGATGGCCTTGAAATAATTGAGGTGCCAATAGTGGATGGGCGTTCGGAAGATGTATCTGAATTTGCACTGATAATTGATGGAGATCCAGAAGAGTTTGAAGTTCCTATAGTTCCATGGCCAGTCTCTGGACGGAGACCTCTCGACCCTGAAACAGGTATATGTGCTGGGACCACAGAAGGCTGGTTCTCTTCAGAATGGTCAGAGGGCA
>PBAM01000003.1 GCA_002716285.1 Acidimicrobiaceae bacterium | reverse complement strand
AAAATATTCAGGTTCCATAATAAATTTTTTTGGGGAATTTGAAAGATTTAGAAATGAAATTAATAAAAAAGGAATTGAAACTATTAATTATTATAGCAAATCTATTTTTAAAATTTTCCCAAGTCAGGGTAAAATTAAAAGTAGATTTTCTTTTATAGTAATTTTTTTTATGTCTTTTTATCCTTTAAAAAAATTATTAAAAAAAGAAATGCCAGATTATCTGATTATACACCTGATAACTTCATTACCTTTAATCTTATTAATTTTTTTTAATTTTAAAACAAAATTTATATTAAGAATATCAGGCTTCCCTAAAATGAATTTTTTTAGAAAACT
Source organism: Acidimicrobiaceae bacterium (assembly GCA_002716285.1). GTDB lineage: Bacteria > Actinomycetota > Acidimicrobiia > Acidimicrobiales > MedAcidi-G1 > MedAcidi-G1. The sequence goes on along the minus strand of PBAM01000003.1, from coordinate 14,879 downwards.
TTTATGGAAACTAGCATTTAAAAAGATATATAGAGTTACTTGCCCAACTAAAAGTACTTTTAATTATATTAAAAGTTTGAATATTATCTCTAAGAATAAAATTGAAATTTTGTATGACCCAGTATTAGAGGTAAATGAAATTAATAAAAAAAAAAGAGAAAAAAAATTAATAAATGGTGACTATTTTTTAGCGGTAGGAAGATTGACAAAACAGAAAAATTTCCTTTTTTTATGTAATGCAATTAAAAACAAAATTCAGAATAATGATAATTTTAAATTGTTAATAGCTGGAGAAGGAGAGGAAAAAAAAGAATTAAATAAATTTATTAAACTAAATAATTTACATAAAAAGATTATTTTATTAAATCACGTAGATAATATTTTTCCCTACTTTGTAAACGCAAAAGCATTTATTTTGACTTCATTGTGGGAGGATCCTGGTTTTGTTTTAATTGAAGCTGCATATTGTAGAACTTTAGTTTTTTCATGCGACTCTGAACCCGGACCAAAAGAATTGATAGAAGATGATTTTAATGGAATTGTTTTTATAAATAATGATATTCAAAATTTTGAAAATAAATTTGATTTAATTTTTGATAAAAAAAACTATAAAAGACTTGTATATAATAATTTAAAAAGTATTAAAAAATTTACTGTTTTTAACCATTTTAAAGATTTGAATAAAATAATGTCATTTGAGAATTAGATTAAAATGTTATTACTATTTTTCTTAGTTTCATTGCTAATGACTTTTTCAATTTTTGGGTATGGTTTATTTCTAACAAGAATAATTAATCTAAGTCACTCAGATTATAATTTTGGATTGTTAGGTTTTATCGGATTATTTTGTTTATCCATTATTTCAAGTTATACTCATATTTTTTTTCCACATAATTATATTCATAATTTGTTTTTACATTCATTGGGGTTAATTTTATTAATAATATTTATTAAAAATGACCAAATTAAATTTCAAAAAGATTTAAAATTTTTTTTATTAATTTTTTCTTTACTTTTTATTGCTTTATTGATCTCAAAAACAAATGAGGATTATCCATACTATCATTTGCCAAATTCATTACAATTTGCTCAACAAAAATTGCAATTTGGAATTGGAAATTTAAATCATGGATTTAAACATATTAGCTCATTATTCATGCTTCAATCTCTAAATTATGTGCCCTTTTTTAATCATTATCTTTTTAACCTAACTAACTTTGTTTTTTTGGTTTTTTTTATTTTGTTTATTATTAAAGAGATATTTTTTAGACAATCTATTTCAAATATTTCTAAAATATTATTAGCCTTTTTCTTTGTTTTACTGCTGGTAAAATTTAGTCGAATTGCTGAATATGGTTCAGATATTGCTGGTCAAATACTTATTGCTGTTTATTTATTTTTAGTTGTCGAAGCTATATTTAATCATAATTTAAACTTAAATATTAAATCAAATAACTTAAAATTGTCTCTAATATTTATAGTATTTGCTATAACTACGAAATTTATATTAGTAATTTATTCAATCTACTTATTATTAATTTTTTTTTTGACAAAAAATAAAAAACTTTTTTTGTACGATATTTTTGAAATTAAATATTTATTGATAATTCTATTACCTATAATTTTTTTATTTTTTTTTAATTTTACATCTACCGGCTGTATCCTATATCCGTTAGAAATGACTTGTTTTAGTGAAGCTTTTTCTTGGTCATTGCCAAAGGATGTAGTGAGTTATTTAAATTTACATTACGAGGCATGGTCTAAAGGTGGAAAAGGTCCTAATTTAGAACTTCAGAACTTAGATATTTATATCAATTCATTGAATTGGGTTCCTCATTGGATATCAGTTTATTTTTTTAACAAAGTATCAGATTATATTTTGGTAATTTTTGCTATTATTATAATATTTATTATTTTTTTTGCTAAAGAAATTTTTTCAAAAAAAATTTTTAGCTTTCAAGACAAAAAAGAATTTAGTTTATTTTTTATATTTACAATTTTAGTTTTGATAATTTGGTTCTTCAATTTTCCTTCATTGAGATATGCAGGATATATAGTAGTTTTTATTTTTTTAATTTTTCCATTTGTTTATCTAATTAGCACAAAAGTTGATTTAAAAGATAAATTAACGCTTAAAAAAATTTCTGTTATTTTTCTAATAAGCTATTCAGTATTTATTTTAAAAAATACAAATAGAATTTATAATGAAATAAACATTCCTGCGTCTGAGCACCACAATTTTAAAAACTTTCCCTTATACTGGGTTGAAGATAAAAAATATCAAGAAATATTTATCAATGGACATAAAATTTATATAACAGATCATAAATGTTGGGATATACCCTCAACCTGCGTAAGAGCAATCGGCTCTTTAAAAATTTCAAAATATAAAAATTATATTTTTTATTCTAAAAGATGAAAACTAAAAAACCATTAATCTCGATTGTTATAACTTATTATAATAAAAAAAAGTTTATTGAAAAAACATTAAAATCTATTCGTAATCAAACTTATAAAAATTATGAATTAATTTTTGTTTTTGATGATAATTTTAAAGAGGATTTAAAATTTATAAAAACTTTATTAAAAAAATTTAAAAGAAAAAAACTTATAATTAATAATAAAAATATTGGAGTAGCTTTATCAAGAAATAAGGCAATTAAATTTTGCAAAGGATCATACATAGCCTTTATAGACTCAGATGATGTTTGGTTAAAAAATAAATTAACTTACCAAATAAATTATATGATAAAGCACTCATCATCATTTAGTTTTACTTCGTATGCAGTTATCAATGAAAAAAGTAAAATATTATACTATAGAAAAGTTATAGCTGATGCTAAGTATGAAAAGCTAATTAAGTCAAATCTCATTGGTTTAAGCACTGTAATTATTAATAAAAAAAAAATATCAAAAATAATATTTCCAAAAATGAAAACCCAAGAAGATTTTGGATTGTGGCTACAATTTTTAAGGAAAGGGTATGAGCTTAACCACATAAAGATTGCTCTCTCATATTGGCGAAAAACAAAAAAATCTTTATCTTCAAATATTTTCCAGAAAATTATGGATGCCTTTAAATTATTTTATATTTATGAAAATAAAAATTTAATATTTTCAATTTATAGTGTATTAGTATTGAGCATTAATAGATTAATCAGAAAACATAATTAAATTGAAAAAAAAAGCATTAATCACTGGTATAACTGGGCAAGATGGATCATATCTTGCAGAGTTTCTTTTATCAAAAAATTATATAGTTCATGGAATTAAAAGGAAATCCTCATCTTTTAATACAAGTAGAATTGATCACATTTATAATGATTTTCACTTAGCTCCAAATCTATTTCTACACTATGGAGATTTAGCAGACTCTAGTAGTTTGGTGAATATAATTAATAAAGTTAAACCAGACGAAATTTACAATCTTGGAGCTCAAAGTCATGTAGGACATTCTTTTGAAATTCCCGAATATACATCTGAAGTAACGGGCTTGGGAACATTAAGAATTTTGGAAGCAATGAGATTTTTAAATTTATCAAAAACTAAATTTTATCAATCAAGTACCTCGGAACTATTTGGTGAAACATTTGGAAAATTAAACTCTTTTAATGAAAAATCATTGATGGTGCCTAAATCTCCCTATGGAGTTTCAAAGCTATACTCATATTGGATAACGAGGGTTTATAGGGATGCATATAATTTTTTTGCATGTAATGGAATATTGTTTAACCATGAGAGTCCAAGAAGAGGGGAAACATTTGTAACAAGAAAAATCACAATGTATTTTGCAAAAAAAGTACTAGGCTCTAAAGAGATTTTATTTTTAGGCAATTTAAATGCAAAAAGAGATTGGGGACATGCAAAAGATTATGTGGAAATGCAATGGAAAATTTTGCAACAAAAAAAACCTGAGGATTATGTAATAGCAACTGGAAAAACAACAAGTGTAAGAGAATTTGTGAATGAATGTTGCAGATATTTAAATTTAAAAATAGTTTGGCAAGACAAAGGAGTTAATGAGAAAGCCTATTTAATTAAAGGAAGAAAAAAAGAATTAATTATAAAGGTGGATAAAAAATACTATAGACCCTTAGAAATAGATTACTTGAAAGGAGATCCAAAAAAAGCTTTTAAAAAGCTCAAATACAAATTAAAGAATTCCCTAAAAGATTTAGTGAAAGATATGCTGGACTCAGATATCCAGCAAGCTAAAAAAAATTTTAAATAATATATTTTAGATATGAAAAAGAATAACAATATATTTGTTGCTGGACATAAGGGACTTGTAGGAAGCGCAGTAATAAATTTATTAAAAAAAAAAGGGTTTAAAAAAATTATTACTGTAGATAGAAAAAAATTAGATCTAAGAAATTATAACAAAGTATATAAATTTTTTAGAAAAAAAAAAATAGATTATATGGTTATGGCTGCTGCTAGAGCTGGAGGAATTTTAGCGAACAATACTTATCAAAAAGACTTTTTTTTAGAGAATATAGAAATACAAAATTCTTTACTAAAGCTTGCACTAAATAAAAGAATAAAAAGAACAATATTTTTAGGGTCATCTTGTATTTATCCTAAGTTTTCACAAAACCCTATTAAAGAAGAGAGCTTATTAACAGGAAAATTAGAGAAAACAAACCAGTGTTATGCAATTGCTAAAATTGCAGGTATTAAATTATGTGAAGCATTATATGAGGATCATAACTTAGATGTAGTTTGTATGATGCCCACAAACGTTTATGGAATCAATGATAATTTTGATAGTTTTAGTGGNCATGTAATACCAGCNATGATTTCAAAATTTATAAGTGCAAAAAGAAGCAAAAAGAAAAATATGAAATTAATNGGAACTGGAAAACCCATAAGAGAATTTATTAATTCAAAAGATTTAGCTACNGCAATATTCCAGGTATTAAAAANCTCAAAAAATAAAATTAATAAAGATTTTAAAAAAAAATTACCAATNATNAATGTAGGAAGCGGGGANAGTGTCACAATAAATAAATTATCAAAAATTATATCACAAATAGTTGGATATAAAGGAAAAATACATTTTGATACAAAATTTCCAGATGGAACATTTAAAAAAAATCTTGATTCCAAAAAAATAAAAAAGTTAGGATGGAAGCCTAAAATCTCTCTTCGCGAAGGTTTATTGCAAGTGATTAGAAGTAGATTAGATGGAAATTAATACTTTTTTAATATTATTTTTATTTTTTGTTTTAACTATATTTTTACTTAAAAGATTTAATATCTTAATTGATAATACAAGTTATTCAGAGCATAAAAAAATTGGTAAAGAAAATTTTAAACCATTAGTAATTGGTGGTTTTTATATAACTTTTGTAATTTGTTATTTTCTACCAGAGGAATTTAATATTATAAAAATATTTACAATACTTTTTTTTTTTCTTGGACTATTATCCGATAAAAATTACGTATCCAATCCCAAGATAAGATTAATTTTACAGGTAATTATTTTAAGTGTTTTGGTTTTTCTTGAAGGTTTATCTATAAAATCAATTAACATAAGTTTTTTTGATAAATTGCTAGTTAATAATAATATAAATTTAATTTTTACAGTATTTTGTTTATCCATCTTGTTAAATGGTAGTAATTTTTTAGATGGCCTAAATGGATTAGTTACCGGTTATTACTTATTAGTTTTAACATCTTTATTATATATAAATAATTTTCCGATTGATGCTCATTATATTTCAATAAATGAAATAAATTTAATTGAAATTTTGTTACTATCTTTAACGATTTTTTTCATTTTTAATATTTTAGGATTAGTTTATCTTGGTGATAGCGGTGCTTATCTTCTTGGACTAGTTATAGGTGTAATATTAATAAAAGCAAATCAGCAAAATATATTTATTTCACCTTTCTATGTAGTTAACATGTTATGGTATCCTGCATTTGAAAACTTATTTTCTCTAATCAGAAGACTCTATGCTAAACACAATATATCAAAAGCAGATAAATTTCATTTACATCAGTTAGTTTATAGGTTGTTGAAATCAAACAAAATTGTAAGCAAAAAAATTGCAAATCCAATTTCAGCTTTAATAATTTTAATTTGCAACGTGCCAGGAATATTAATTTCCAATCTAGTTTATTGGCATACCGCATATTTAATAGTAGTTTTGGTATTTAATATTGTGATTTATTTATCAGTATTTTTTTTAGTTTCTAAAAACTTTGTATTGAAAAAATAATTTTAATATTTCTACTAAAATTAAGAAACCATCCTTTAAAGCATTTACCTTTTTTTTCCCAGCAATTCTTTCTTTTTCCATAGATGGTATTGATATATATGACATATTTGATAGATGCATTTTTATAGGCAATTCAACGCAAAATCTAAAATCAGCTGAAGCCATATTTAGTTTTTTAAAACATTCTGTTCTGCCCATGATATATGTATATAAAATATCTGAAATATTTAGTGAAAATAAAAGATTTCCTAATGCAGAAAAAATTTTATTACCAATTAATGTTATTATAGTATCATCCTCACTTCCTCCTTCATTTTCATATCTTGACGTGTATACAAAATCATTAGTTTGAATTAATTTATGCATTTTATACAAATCATTTGATTCAAAAGATCCATCAGCATTAAAAATACAAAAATATTTTGTTTTACATGCTTTAATAGCATCATTTAGAGAGTTTCCATAACCAATACCAGATTGATAAAAAATATTAATTTTTTTATTTTTTTTAATTGCTTCAATTGTTTCAATATCATTTTTTTTAAGGGAGACAGTAATATTTAAATTATATTTTTCCAATGAGTCAATTACAGCTGGAAGAGACTCACTCTCATTTTTTGCTGGAATTATTAATGTTAAATCATTCATTATATATTTTTTTAAAAATTGATTGAATAGATAATTTATCAGTTATGCGATTGGAAGTATTTTTTTTAAAATTTTTGTAAGCAAAAATAGTAGATAGGGCACTATTATCTTCATTCGTAATTCTAGATCCATGATCTGAAAGAATTATTATTCTAAGATTGTCAATTAAATTTATTTCTTTTAAAAATTGATCGATAAATTTAATAACACAATTTCTTTCAATATTATGTTGTTTAATATTTTCACTTTTGGACATAAAAATATTTAGATTACTTAGTTTTGCGACATATTGACATTTTTCATTAAAGCCATATGGCTTATGTGGTACAAGTAAATGCATAAATACAAGATCGTATTTTTTTGATGACAAGTCTTTACTTGTAAAATTTAATATATTTTTAATAAACAATTTCTCTCCTTCAGGCTCTAGGGTAGATGTTATGAAAATAAATTGTTTTAAAAATCTCCACACACTTTTTCCAAAAATTGATCCATTTAATGACCAAATTGAAATTATATTTGAAAACAAGTCAATTTCAGCATTAATTATATCAAGACCAAGGGGGTTATATTGGTAACATTTGAAAACATTGTCATGATTACAAAAATTTAAATGCATATTTTGTATAACAGATATGGAATTAAACTTTTCAAAAAATAAATTCTCATTAATTTCATATTCGCTGAAATAATTTTTAGAAGGCTTAACTAATTTTTTATCTTTAGATTTAAATTCTTCTTTAAAATTTACTAAAGAAGTTATTGAGCTAACACTATTTTTTGAAATAGAATATGATCTCGTGTGATAGTCAAAATTAAACTTTTGGAACAATTTTTCAAAATTTTCATTTACTTGAATACCCTCATCTGACTTACTTGAAAGAGAGTCAAAACCAGACATTTCATCCCATAACATTACAAAAGTTGTCTGATCAAATATTTGTGTATTTTCTTTTTCAAAATACGGTACTTTCTTATAACTTTTACTATCATCAATAATGTTAAAAACAAATAAGGTTAACAGGGTAGTTATAAAAATTTTTGATATTTTGCTTTCATCTAACTTTAATATTAAAAAATAAAGTATAATAAATAATACAAGTAAAATTAGTAAACTTGGTATGTAGATAATATCAAAATGTTTTAAAAAAAAACCAATATTTGCTTGCACTAAGCCACTAAAAAGTCCTAAATGATTATCTAATCCATAGACTATTATTAAACTTTGGTAAATTATCTTAAAAATATTTTTTTTATTTCTTAATATTTTAAGAAAAAAAAAATTAAAAAAACATAATATTAAAAAAAAAGTTGATACAAAAAATAATTCAGAAAAATTTAAATTTGATTTAATTATGAATATAGGAAAAAAACTTAAAAAAAAAATAATGTTATATCTTAAATTCATATATAGTTCTTCCTGATTGACTCACTAAATTTTTGGCTAAAATTTTAGATTTTTTACTTAAAATTTTTTCGAAGTTTTCCTGATTATAATTTGGAAAAATATTGCCTTTTAACTCTAACATCTTTTTTATTGTAATGTCGTCTTTTGGCACAAACTCTATCAATCCATTTGGCGCTAATGATACTAGCCATGAAATTACTTGATCCAATGGTATATTTTTTGCAATAGATAAATGATGTTCAAAAGCAAGTGCTATAATAGCGTCAAATTTAGCTCTATCTTTAAAACTTTTTCTTTCCTTTTCATTCCATCCTGAATTTGTACTTGGATTAGAGGCATCGAAATATAATGGTAAAAAATTTATTTGCTCATTTTTAGATTTCAAGAATGCTCTATCAATAGCATTGATATCAAAATCAAAACCAATAGCGCTTTTACATCCATTGTTTAGTGCTAAATGTGAGTAAACACCATCGTTACAACCAAGATCAGCAATTAGTTTAAATTCATTTTTTTTTACAAAATTTATCACTATATCTTCTTTTAATTTCTCTTCATCTTTGCTGTAAGAATTATTTGATGAATAATCGTCCCAAGTCGTAATAGATTTATTATCCTTTAGATTAGATATAAAATTTCTCAGTTGATTTAATATTGATATCAAGCTTTTTTTTGAAAAAAAACTTTTTTGCTTAATTGGTTTAAGGGATTTTTTTGATTTAAATTTGTGATCTAATTTATTCAATATATGAACATGTACGAATATATTATATGAGAATTTATCGAAAAAATTTAATAATTTATCTAACTCATCAGTTTCAATGCCTTCAAGATTTCCCTTGAACCAGTTATTAAATTTTATTCCTTTTTTTGATTTTAAAATTAATGGATTTAGAAAATTTTCACAAAATTGCTTATGACCAAGCCAAGGCCCACCCTCATCATATTTTGTAATAGATAAAACATCTATAAAAATTGGTTTATTGCCCTTGAATTGAATATTATAAGCGCTAGCATCAATTAAAGTTGCACCTAAATTTAATAGAAATAAATTAAAATCTAGGTGAAATAATGCGGCATCTTTTAGTTGATTAAATGACCATTCATATGGATAAGACACATATGGAACACATTCATGTTCTAATATTAAATTATTATCTTTATTTTTGAGGCTATCATCATCTTCAAAAATTTTAGTCTTTATTAGGAATTTTTTTTCAATCGATTTGTTTAAAATTTCTTCTTTGATTAAAAAATCAAATCTTTCTTTACCGGATTCGCTAAGTTTTCTGAGAACTTTATTTTTATGATAAAATATTTTTCCAGCTGGGTCTCTAAATGACCCTGTTTCTTCAATCATCAGATTTTTTTATATCTTTTCTATCTTTTTTTTTGTTTAAAATTTTGCAAATAATAATCTTAAATTTTGTCCAATAAATTGAAATTGTTGCTATACTTGCTGCGATGAAACCCAAAATAGCCTGCAAAATTATACTTCCCGTGCCTGGGTCTAAATAGGCAAATGCTTTTGAAGGCATAATTATCAAAAATAAAAGATAAGTTAGGATTTTTACTTTGTTCATAAATAAGGATTAATATACTTTATTAAACTCATAGCAATAAAATTTTGACTATATTCAAGCCAGAGTACAATAAAAAATATGAGTAAATTACAAAAACATGTTTAAACAAAAAATTAGATTTATTTAAACACAAATTAAAAACTAACATTATTAAAATAAAAATTGTTGGACTAAAATTTGCTTGCCATATTGTTATCTGCGGATTTGATAAAATGAGACACACAAATAAGATTAAATTTTTATAATCAAATAAAAAAATGTTTATTAGCAATAAAAAAGAAAAAAAACTTATTAAAAATAATAGGACATCATTTTGAAAAATTAATTTTGATAAATTGTAGAAAAATCCCCCACCAGAATTTGTTAAATTATAAGAGTAGGTAAAATCAAAAAAATAACAAGAAGCCAAAAAAATGCTGAGAAAAATAATATTAAAAGGTTTAAATTTTAAAAAATTATTTATTTTTAATTTAAAATTTTTCGAAAAAATGAAAGGAATTAAATAAAACAAAAAAATTGAACTAATAATAATTATCTTATTTGATACATTATTTAATGAGTAAAAATTTTTTCCAATATCCCATCCATTACTATTAAAGATAAAATTTACATCAATATAAAATAGGTAATAGAAAAAAGGAATTGATAGAACAAAGTTACAAAAAATTACTAATATCAAATTTTTTGAAAAACTAAATCTCAAACAAAATTCATAAAAAAAATAAATTACAAAAATTCCAAAATTAGGACTCGAATAAGCAGATAACGCTAAAAAAAAAGTATTTAATAAAGAATTTTTTAAGACATTTTTATTTTCTTTAAATTTTAAAAAATAATAAATTGAAATTGTAAAAAATAATACACCCAATAAATGAGGATCTGACCAGATAGAATAAGATCTAAATGTAGGGAATAATAATAACAAGGAAGCTAAAAGCTTAAGATTATTCTTTGGTGTGGTCTTAAAAATCTTTTTTAATGATTTATAAAAAAAAATAGGGGTTATTAAAAAAATATGTAAAAAAAATATTCTCTGTAAAATTTCATTAAGAGGCAAGATTGATCTAAAAATATAAAAAAAAGGTGAATGTCTATGCCCTAATTCATCATAGTTTAAAAAAGTATAAAAAAAATTATTTCTAAATTTTTCTGATATATGAAAATGTCCCTCATAATCATTAAAAGCACCACTAATTAAATCTTCATTAATGTAAATTCCTACAAATAAAGAAAAATAAAGTGTTGTTAATATTATTATTGTATGTTTGTTAGTCACCATTTAATTCAGTAATATAATAGATAACAGACTCTAAATGAAAGATATAATTAAAATTATATTAAACATATTTGATTTTTTTACTCAACAAAAAATAATAAAAAAAATTAGATCTGAACTCAAAACTCAAAAATCTATTTCTTTAATTGATGTCGGTTCACATAAAGGTGAGTATATTTCTAGTATAAAAAAAAACTTTGATATTAAGCAAATTTATGGTTTTGAACCAAACAAGGATATTTTTGAAATATTAAATAAAAATTTTTCTTCTAGTAGAATAAATCTATACAATAAAGGAATTTCCAATGAGAAGGGCGAGGTTTTTTTAAATAAAAATATAGAATCCTCTTCTTCATCAATAAATGATCTCAATTTAAATTCCAATTATTATAAAAAAAAATTTCGTTTATTGAATTTTTTTAATTTAAAAAAAATAACGACAAAAATAAAAATCGAGGTGATCAGATTAGATGAGTTTATGAATTCAAACAATATTAAGAATATAGATTTACTAAAAATTGATACGGAGGGCTTTGAGTATAATGTCTTAAAAAGTCTTGGTTCAAGAATTTTTGATATTAAGTTGGTTCATTTCGAACATCATTTTGATGATATGATTATTAAAAATTATAACCTTTCAGATATTCATTCATATTTGATAAACAAAGGTTTTAATAAAGTATTTAAAGTTAAAATGAAATTTAGAAAATCTTTTGAATACATATATGCTAACTTAAACTTTGAGATATGAAAAAAGAATTAGCTTCTATATTAATTACAAATTATAATAAGGAAAAATATCTTAAAAAAACAATTCAATCATGCCTGAACCAAGATTTTAGAAATAAAGAAGTTATAATTTTTGATGATTGTTCAAGTGATAAGTCGATAACAATAATTAAAAAATTTTCAAATATAAAAGTAATAAAAAATAATAAAAAAAAATATTTATCAGGACCTCTCAATCAAATTTATGGATTATCAAAAATATTTAAAAAATCAAAAGGCGAAATTATTTTTTTACTTGATGGTGATGATGAGTATAAATTAAATAAAGTATCTAAAGTTTCTAATATGTTTAAAAAGAATCAAAATTTGAAATTTCTTCAAGATACACCTCTTCTGACATCTTCTAAAAAAAAAGCAAAATTAAAGAAAAAAATAACTTTGTTTACTATTTGGCCTAGTTTTTATCCAACCAGCTGTATTGCAGTTAGAAAAAGCTTCTTGAAGAGTTTTTTTAAATTGGCAATGAAAGACAAATTCCCAAATCTAGAAATTGATGCAAGGCTGAGTATATTTGCTTTTTTAAATAATGAATTTAAAGTTACAAATAAAAGTTTAACGTATTATAACTATGATCAAGATGGAATTACATCAAGATACAATAAATTTAATGTTTTGTGGTGGAAAAAAAGAAACGAAGCCTTTGAATATACAAAATTTTTATCAAAAAAATTAAAATTAAATTTTTATAGAGGACCAGATTATTACATAACTAAAATCATAAATTTATATTTTAGTATTTTTTATAAAAGTTATCATTAATGCAAAGTTAATCCAAAATATAGTTGCGCTATAAGTTGTAAAAAAACTTCCAGATGGAAGTATTGGATTTAAATAAATTAAGCAAAATAAAAGTGAAGATAATAAAAATTTATTTTTATTTTTAAAATAGATTTTAGTAGTTTTTAAAAAAGATAATATAAAAAATATCAAGTAGCATAAAAAACCAAACAATCCAGTTTCAGTTAAAATTTCTAAATTAATTTGATGAGGATGTGTGGAAATAATATGTCTATTATTCCAGCTTTCTTTGTTCTTGTATTTTTCCTTTACAATTTCATTTCTAAAATTCTTAATTCCTACTCCAAAATATGGATTTTCTTTGTAAACACTTAGTGCACTTTTGTAATGCTGAAAATATAAACTTTCACTTATCTTTGAATAATTTATTTGTTTATAATATCTGTATTTTAGATTTTCGTTTTTTAATACAAAACCGTATAGAATTAAAATTAATGAAATTGATATAATGAAATAATTTAATAGTTTTCTTTTATAAATAAAAATTGTAAATAAAAATACTATTGTCAATAATTTAATAAAATTTGATCTTTCTCCAATTAAAAAAGATACAATTAAAAAAATTAAAATAAAAATTGGAATTAAATAAGATTTTTTTTCGCTAAAATTATATAAAGTTGCAATTGAAATTAATCCAAAACCTAAGTAATAACCTCCTATTTTTAGTTCATCATTTAAGAAGCTAGCCAGTCTGCCTGGTATATATGACTCAAATCCTAAAGTATTTTTTCCAAAAGAAAATTCAAACAATAAATCTAAAGTAACGACAATAAAGACAATCAACCAACCAGTAAGAATAAATTTATTATATTTTTCATTTTCATATATAAAGATGTATTTTATTGCAAAAATTAATAATATAAATCTTATAAATCCAATAGATCTAGGCAAACTAGTTTCAGGATTAGAACTAAAAATTAAATTAATTAAAAATGATATCCATAAAAATAAAAGTAAATAAAAAAAATAATTATTAAAAAAATTAAATTTTTTTTCTTTATATATTTCTATAAGAAAAAATATTGATATTAGTATGTGAAAAATATTAATTACTAATGAGCCTGATAAGATTGCAATTGGCAATAAAGTTACAAGCAAACATAATGCATTAGTTAAAAAATATTTATTTATTATTAAGTTCATGAATTTTTTTGATTAAATATAAATATTATAATTTTTATATATTAATTTGATTATTAAAAAATTATTAAATTGTATATTTAAATAAGACGATATTTATGTAAAATTCTATATATTTTAAAAAGCTCGAAATTTAACGATAATATTTGATTTACAATAATTTTTTTTTGTATATAAATCTCCTGCCTGGTGATTTTTGCGAAAGGGCAATACCCGATCCCATCCCGAACTCGGAAGTCAAGCCTTTCAGCGCCGATGGTACTTTGTCTTAAGACACGGAAGAGTAGGTCGTTGCCAGGCTAAATACCCTAATGAAAAAAATAATTATCATTACAGGTGGAGCAGGATTTGTTGGTTCAAATTTAATTGAACATTTAATAAGGAAAACAAAATTCAAAATAATAAGTATAGACAATTATTCAAGCGGCTTTAAAAAAAATCATATTTTAAATAGTAGAGTTAATTATATTAAAGGTAATACAAAAAATATTAATAAAATTTTATATAAAAAAAGAAATTATATTAACTCAGTTTTTCATTTTGGAGAATTTTCAAGAATATATCAAAGTTTTAAGAAATTTAATGAATGTTTTGAAGCAAACTCAATAGGCACAAAAGAAGTTTTTAAATTTTGTTTAGATAATAAAATTAAACTAATTTATTCAGCAACTTCTGCCAGTATTGGAAATAGAGGAAAAGATAAAAATCTTTCTCCATATGCATTTACAAAATCAAAAAATCTAGAACTTTTAGAAAATTTAAAAAAATGGTTTAAATTTAAATTTGAAATAATTTATTTTTACAATGTTTATGGACCAAGACACATATGTTCAGGTGATATGGCAACAGTAATTGGAATTTTTGAAAGATTATACAAAAAAAAACTACCATTAACTGTAGTAAAACCTGGCAACCAAACTAGAAGATTTACGCATATTAAAGATACAATTGATGTTTGCTATGAAGCATGGAAAAAGAATAGATGCTTACATTATAGCATTTCTAACAAA
>PBAM01000002.1 GCA_002716285.1 Acidimicrobiaceae bacterium | reverse complement strand
TGTTATTAGTTCTTGGGACTCTTGCCTTTGTAAGCCTTTCTTGTAGTTCCGGTAGCTCTACCGGCCAAGTTCCGATTTCGGGTGGCTCTTCCAGCATCGAAACAGCGGAGAGAATAATTTCACTTTCCCCCACAGCTACTGAAATACTTTTCGCATTAGAAGCTGGTAATCAAGTTGTTGCTGTAGACGATCAGTCAAATTTTCCCGGGACTGCACCCATGACTTCTATGTCTGGATACACACCCAATATCGAGTCGATTGCTGAATATCAACCTGATTTGGTAGTTGCGTCTTACGACCCAGGCGACTTGGTTGCCGGTCTTAAAGCATTAGAAGTTGCGACTCTACTTCAACCGGCAGCTTCGTCTATGGAAGATACATATGCGCAAATAAACGAGTTAGGTGTTTTAACTGGGCGCCAGTCTGAAGCCAGCGAATTGATTGAGAGTATCAAATCAGATCTGAATGAAATAGCGTCTAAAAAAGTAGGAGAAGGGCTTACTTATTACCATGAGATTGATAACACTTTTTATTCACCGACTTCGAAGACATTTTTAGGCAAACTTTATTCACTTCTTGGTTTATCAAATATCGCTGACCCAGCAATCGAAGGTGGTTTCGGATGGCCGCAGTTGTCTGCGGAGTTCATCATTGACGCAGACCCTGATCTGATTTTCCTAGGTGACGCTAATTGGGGTGAATCTGCAGAAACTGTTGCTGCTAGACCGGGTTGGGGATCCATGACAGCTGTAGAGAAAAGGCAAGTTATTCCTGTTGACACCGACACTTCAGGACGTTGGGGCCCACGAGTGGTCGATTTTCTAAAATCTGTTCGTTCCGCAATTGAAAAAATTTCAGGTTAGTGAATTAAGTTGTCTACTTCTACCAATGAAAACGATTGCGTAGTAAAACCTGTTTCTCTAAACAAGTCACAATTGTGTCTGGCAGTGTTAGCAGTATTGATCACAGCTTTCGCAGGTTTAGTCTTTGGTCCTGCAGATCTTGGGATGAAGGAAGTCATTCAAGAACTCTTGAATAAATTACCTTTAATTGATTTTGATTCAGGACTAAGTTCAAGACAGCAAGCAATTTTGTTTGAGATCCGTCTTCCTAGAGTAGTTTTAGGTCTCCTTGTGGGCTCGATGCTTGCAACAGCAGGTGGTGCCTATCAGGGGGTTTTTCGCAATCCACTGGCAGACCCATACCTTCTTGGTGTTGCTGCAGGTGCGGGATTTGGAGCCACATTGGCAATAGTTTCTGGTATAGGAGACGGTTTGGGTTTTTTAGACCCGGTTCCATTAGCTGCCTTTGCTGGAGCTTTGATCGCAGTAGCTTTAACATACACAGTAGGTAGTGGTCGTGGCAGATTGGACCAAGTCACGAGCCTTGTTCTAGCCGGAGTTGCAGTAGCAAGTTTCTTTACGGCGGTTCAAACGTTTATTCAGCAAAGAGAATCAGAAACCATCCGTCAAGTTTATTTCTTCGTTTTAGGTCAGCTCAGAACAGCTGGTTGGGATGAAGTAACTCTGTTAGCTCCTTACACTCTTATTTGCATTACAGTGATTTTTTTAACCCGAAGACGCTTAGATGCGTTAGCCGTAGGTGATGAAGAAGCTGGTTCTTTAGGTCTCGATGTCAGGCGGTTGCGTTTAATTACGGTAATTGCTGCTTCGCTCGGAACAGCCGCTTCAGTTGCGGTGAGTGGACTTATCGGTTTCGTCGGAATAATTGTTCCACATACGATTCGTTTGATTTTTGGAAGCAGTTACAGGGTGATCATACCTTTAACAATCTTTTTCGGTGGAGCGTTTCTGGTGGTAGCTGATTTGGTCGCGCGGTTAATTCTCCAGCCTGCCGAAATACCCATCGGGGTTGTTACAGCTTTTCTTGGTGCACCTTTTTTTGTTGTAGTTCTAAGAACGGCATGGAAAAACTCATGAAGGCTATTGATTGCAGAAACGTTTCCGTAATCCTTGGAGGGTACGAAGTCTTAAAGGGAATTGATCTTGAAGTAGAGGTCGGTGGTTGGACAACAATTGTTGGTCCTAATGGGGCAGGTAAAACCACTCTGATAAGAGCTACCGGTGGAATTATAGAATTTTCAGGAAATATTAGAATAATCGATAAAAACGTTCAGGATTTGAGACATAGGGAACTAGCCAAATTTGTTGCTGTCGTATCACAAAAGCCGATAATCCCTATGGGAATGAGAGTCATGGATTATGTACTTTTAGGAAGGGTTTCCCATCTAGGCTTTTTCGAGCCTGAAGGCGAAAACGATATTGAAACTGCACTTCTAGCACTTGAATTATTAGACGCATCACACCTGTCAGACAGATTCGTAGGCACTTTATCTGGTGGAGAGAAACAGCGTGTTGTAGTTGCACGGGCATTAGCCCAGAGTTCTCCAGTGATTTTACTGGACGAACCTACAACAGCATTAGACATGGGGCATCAACAAGAAACCTTAGAACTTATAAATCAACTGAGAATAGAAAGAAACTTGACTGTTCTTTCCACTATGCATGATCTGACTCTTGCCGGTAGATACAGCGAACATCTAGCGATGCTTGTAGAAGGAAAAATTGTTGCTGAAGGTTCCGCAGAAGAAGTTCTTACAGAAACATTAGTTTCTTCCCATTACGGCGCACGAGTGAAGGTGATCGATGACAAAGATGGGCCAATCGTAGTTCCTTTACCAAACTGATTTTTAAAAAAGTAATTCTGCGATTACGTTCAAGAGGGACGATTTTTAGGAGTAGAAATGACTGACACTGAAAAGAAAACGGTAGATATTTTTGGTAAAAAGATGTCTTATTTAGATATTGGTGAAGGAGATCCGATTGTTTTCTTACACGGGAACCCCACTTCGTCATATTTATGGCGGAATATCATCCCTCATGTTTCTCAAATGGGNAGATGTATAGCACCTGATTTAATAGGTCAGGGGGACTCAGACAAACTTGATAACTCAGGTCCCAGTTCTTACAAATATGTAGAACATCGCAAATATTTGTTCGAATTATTGGAACAAATAGGCGTTGAGTCAGATGCGACTTTTGTCATCCATGATTGGGGCTCTGCTTTAGGTTTCGATTGGGCTATGCAAAATCCCGATTCGGTTAAGGGAGTTTGTTATATGGAGGCAATTGTGGAGCCATTTGAATCATGGGATGACTGGCCAGAAAATGCTCGTGGCATTTTTCAAGGTTTTCGTTCAGAATCTGGAGAAGACATGGCTCTTGAAAAAAACTTATTTGTTGAAGGTGTATTACCGGCAGCCATATTAAGAGATTTAGAAGAAGAAGAGATGAATGAGTATCGTCGCCCTTTTTCTGAACCTGGTGAATCTCGCAGNCCCACGCTTACATGGCCACGTGAAATTCCAATTGAAGGGTTTCCAGAAGATGTCACAGAAATCGCTACTGCTTATGCGAAATTTATGGAAGANTCATTATTTCCAAAGTTATTTATTAACGCGGAACCAGGAGCGATATTGCGAGGTAAACAAAGAGATTTTTGTCGCAAATGGCAAAACCAAACAGAAGTCACTGTTGCAGGTAACCATTTTATACAGGAAGACTCACCTGATGAGATTGGTGCAGCATTGAGTTCTTGGTACTCGAGTCTGCCTAGCTGAGATTCACTGGTGTAGAAACTTCTGAAAAGAAGTCACCGCCTTTATCATCTATAACAATAAAAGCAGGGAAGTTTTCAACTTCTATTTTCCATACTGCTTCCATGCCCAGTTCCGGGTAATCAATCACTTCTACTTTGCGAATTGACTCAGTTGCTAANCGGGCTGCCGGCCCACCTATAGAACCAAGATAAAAACCACCATGTAGAGAACAGGAATCAGAGACTTGTTTCGAACGGTTACCTTTTGCGAGCATTATCAAGCTGGCTCCTACAGATTGGAATTTTTCTACATAGACATCCATTCGTCCTGCAGTGGTTGGGCCAAAGGAACCCGAAGCATAACCTTCTGGAGTTTTCGCAGGACCTGCATAGTAGACAGGATGATTAATAAGGTAGTCAGGCATAGGTTCGCCAGAATTAATGCGTTTAGCAATTTCGGCATGAGCTACATCTCTGGCTACCACCAAAGTTCCAGTCAAAGCTAGACGAGTCTTAACCGGATGCTTGCTTAATTCAGACCTTATTTCGCTCATAGGCTTGTTCAAATCGATAGGAATGACTTTGCCAGAAAGTTCATCTTCAAGTGTTTCGGGCAGAAAACGAGCGGGGTCATTTTCGAGTTTTTCCAAAAAGATACCTTCAGAAGTTATTTTTCCTAAAGCTTGTCTGTCTGCAGAACATGAAACTGCCACACCTACAGGATTGGAAGCTGCATGGCGAGGAAGCCTAATAACTCTCACATCGTGGCAAAAGTATTTACCCCCAAATTGAGCACCGATACCGAATTCTCTGGTTAAGTCTAAAATTCTACTTTCCCATTCGAGGTCACGAAATCCATGGCCGCTTTCGCTTCCTTCTGTCGGTAGATGATCCAAATAACGCGCAGAGGCATATTTAGCTACTTTCAGATTAAATTCCGCAGATGTTCCTCCTATCACAACNGAGAGATGATACGGAGGGCATGCTGAAGTCTCTAGAGTTCTTAACTTTTCATCTAGGAAACTAATTAAACGNTCAGGTTCGAGAAGGGCCCTGGTTTCTTGAAAAAGAAAACTTTTGTTGGCTGAACCACCGCCCTTTGCCATAAAAAGAAACTTGTATGAATCGCCTGGAACAGCTTCAATCTCAATCTGTGCAGGCAGATTTGTTCCAGTATTTTTTTCNGTAAACATATCTATAGGTGCCATTTGAGAATAACGAAGGTTCGAAGTTGTGTAAGTGTCATAGACGCCTCTAGAAATGGCTTCTTTGTCGTCTGTATCAGTCAGAACCTGCTGNCCTTTCTTCGCCATGATTAGAGCAGTCCCGGTATCTTGACAAGACGGCAGGATACCTCCAGCAGAGATATTGGCATTATGGAGTAGTTCCAATGCGACGAAACGGTCGTTTTCCGAAGCTTCTGGATCTTCCAGTATTTCAGCTAGTTGAGATAAATGACTTGAGCGAAATAAATGCGCTATATCCCGCATAGCTGTTGAGGTGATCAGTCTTAAAGCTTCTTGTTCGACTTTAAGAAATTTTTTACCATCTGGTCCTTCCANTTCGGAAACTCCTGAATTTCCCAAATGGTTAAATTCGGTTTCTACGTAAGGGTCGTTTAAGAGAGGGAGAAGATCTGTGTATTCAAATTCGGAAATTTGCTTATCTTCTGCCATATCTCCAAACTACCCCTTCATGAGGCACTAGTTAGTTGATTAAATAATGAATATTTGACTTCAACCGGCTAAAAGGTCAGATGCNATTTGATCCCACATAGAAGAATCGCTATTCGAACCGAGACTATAGAAAGCCATTCTGTCGACAACACTCCCGTATCTTTCAAGTACACCAGGAGCTATTACTTCAGGTTCTCCAACAACTGCGAAAGTTTCTAACATTTCGTCATCGATGATTGTTCCCATCTCCTGCCATGCTCCCTCTTTTGACATTCTGTTAAGTTCGCTTTGAGCATCCCCCCATCCGTGCAAATCAAGAACTGGACGATAAGCAGGTGTTGAAGCATAGAAAGCNATTTGTTGTCTAATGGCTGTTGAAGAATTTTTGATTGCCTGTTCGTCGTTTCCGGTTACAACAAAACCAGGTCCTACAATTTCGAAGGAATCTAAACTACGTCCTGATTTATCTAAACCACGTTGCACCGCTGGAATAGTCACCTCTTTTAAGTAGCGTTCGGTACTGAAGGCATGACAAATGATTCCGTCACAAACCTCTCCAGCGACTTCAGACATAAGGGGTCCGACGGCAGAAATAAAAATCTTTGGACTTNCGTGATTACTTGGACCTGGATTGAAAAAAGGTGACATCAAAGTATGNGTATAAAAGTCACCTCTAAAATCTAGCCTTGAGCCATCTTGCCAAGAGTCCCAGATTGCTCTAATCGCAGCGANCATTTCACGCATCCGTGCTGCTGGTTTTGACCATTCCATCGAAAATCTTTTAGTTATGTGCGGTTTTATTTGAGTTCCAAGTCCCAGAATAAAACGGCCTTTACTGTAGTTTTGCAGGTCGTAACCAATATTGGCGAGAATCATTGGGTTACGGGCAAAAGCTACAGCAATTGAAGTTCCTAATTCTATTTTTTCAGTGTGTTCAGCGGCGATCATGTGAGGAAAAAATGGATCGTGGCTTGTTTCGGCTGTCCAAGCACCTGAATAACCCTTGGCTTCAAGTTGTTTAGCTGAATCAATTATTGGCTGNAATCCACCTTCCAGCGAGGTTGGGAATGCAGCTCCTAGGCCACCATCAATTTTCATAAACATGACCGTAGCGCGTGAAATGGAAATTTTGAAGTTTTATTGATTATTGNTGAATAATGTTCTTCTAAACTCTTGATGTGGCAATAGAAAAGAAAATAAGTAATGAGTTGCATCTTTTAGCTGCTCGCAGATTAAGGGCAGCTGGTATGCGTTACAGCAAATCCAGAAAGGCCATAGTCGAAGTTTTGGCTAGTGCTGGTAGACCTTTAACGCTTGATGAAGTTTTGGCTTTCAACTCGGATGACAATCTGGCNCAGAGCTCTGTTTACAGAAATTCAACTGAACTTGTAGACGCCGGTGTTNTAAAATGCTTAGCATCAGGGAAGGATCACAATCGTTTTGAATTGGATGATTCAATAATTGGGCATCATCATCACTTCGTNTGTTTAGATTGTGGTGAGATAGAGGATTTTGAAGTTCCCGAATATTTTGAAAAAGAAATACTTCGGTTAGAAGCGGAACTTGTAGAGAAGGGGCTGTCGGTCGAAGGGCATACGTTAGACATACAAGGACGTTGCCCTAAGTGTTCGAAGACAATAGTAGGTAATTTTGTTTCTTAAACGCAACGCAGCTCGAGTTGTTCTCCTCGACAATAAAAAAAGAATTTTCTTAGTGAATGCTGANGATCCGATAGACCCATTTAAACAACCGTGGTGGGAAATTCCAGGTGGAGGTATCGGTAGAGGAGAAGACAGTGCTATTGCTGCAGAGCGTGAATTGTACGAAGAGACAGGTATCGGCTCAATCCAGATGGGGCCAGTCATTTGGACTCAGCATGTTCAATTTACTTTCGGTGGTTATTTCTTCGACAGTTATGAGAAAATTCATGTTGCATGGTGTGACGGGGGAGAATACCGTCCTCAGCATTTAGAAGCTTTGGAAGCGGCTGCTTTTCTAGGAGCCAGATGGTGGGATGTTAGCGAACTGCTCCAATCAGAAGAACCAGTTTTACCAACTTTACTGAGAGAACACATAACACCAATTGTTTCTGGGGATCTTCCTGAAGAACCAATTGATATTTCTCCGGTTCAATTGGAAGAAAATTAATTTTGTTCTTTTTCTTCGCGTTCTGCTCCTCTGACCGCATAGTGAAGCAAAATCGATGGAGCTAGGACTATAGATCCAACTATTAAAAGAACAGTTAAAGTTTTGGCAACAAGATTATTAAATTCGACAGTAAATCCAATAGTGAAAATAGTCAATGCAAGAAAAAAAATTGAATATCCGATTTTTCTTCCAGTATTAGCTATTAAAGAAGCTTGTTTACGACGCATTGCGAGAGAGTTTGAATCGTTTGAACTTGTCATCTGCTACTCCTTGGAGCCACGGGCCGTGCCTATAAGTTCTTCACCTTGTTTATATATGTAACAATGGATACCTCTGAATCTAGCTTTTGAATCCTCAAAGTTTGTTCGGTTTGGAGTCAGGAAACCTATTTTAAGTTTTGATAATTCGTAGATCTCTTCAATAAAATCTTCAAATTCGTCATAACAAACTGAAGTCGCAAAAGTTTGNATTTCTTGGTCTCCAGGCCATGGGGCACCAGGTCCGGCAGGATGTTCAATTCTGAAAAATATTTCATGTTGGTGTGGACCCTCACAAGAGACTTTTGTATCTATCTCTACTAGACGTTCGGCGTTTGTCCAAGAGTAATGATTAAAACAGTCGCCAGCGGCAAGATTATGTACATTAACAACCTCTCCGATCCAGTCAGGTGTGGATTGTGTAGTCACTGTTGGTTTCACTTCAACGGCGCTAGTCGTGCTGTTTATCGGTGTGGTTTCACTAACGTTTTCAGCAGTTTGTGAACAAGCTATAAAGAGAAAAGTTGAAGCAAGAAATAAAAGCAATATGTCTCTTTTTTTCTTTGAAAAAGACATTAGTTTAAACACAAGACAAGGTTAGGGGTGCTGGGTCGATCTGACGGTACCGTGGGCTCGTGTCTGTTGTAAAACTTGACGGTTTAGTCGCTCTATTAGAAGGTTTTCCAGCTTTAACAGGGGTTGATCTTTCTGTGGATGCTGGTGAAATAGTTTTTGTAAAAGGTCCTAATGGGGCCGGAAAAACAACTTTGTTGCACTTATGCGCAGGACTAATACAACCGAAAGACGGAACAGGTCTGATTTTGGGGCACGATCTGTCTTCAGAGAGAACTGCAATAAGGAAAAGAGTTGGACTACTTTCACATAGTTCAGGACTATATAGAGATCTCACAGTATTAGAAAATATTACTTTTTGGACTCAGATTGCAGGAGTTGAACAATCAGAAATTGATAGTCGTATTTCATGGGCTCTTGAGAGAATGGAATTGGATAATAAATTGCAAAATCAGAAAGTCCGTTCTTTGTCTGTAGGTCAAAAAAGAAGAACATCGTTAGCGGTTTTTATAGTTCGTAGGCCAGATTTATGGCTTATGGACGAACCTCATGCGGGGCTTGATTCGGAGGGAAGGCAGGTTGTAGATGACCTTATTGAAGAGTCAGTAGGAGCTGGAGCTACAGTCATTGTTGCGTCTCATGATTTGGAGCGTGTTTTAAACCTTTCGACAAGAGTAGTGACTCTGTCTGGAGGCGCAGTGGTGGGTGTGGACCATGGTGGAAATAAATGAAAAGACTTTTTGCTGACATTGGGCTTATAACGGGTAAAGACTTGAAGATCGAATTACGTTCAAGGGTTCTCATCAATCAAGTAGCTCCGTTTGCTTTAATGATTCTTGTTTTATTTGGTATTGCTCTTGACGCAGATCAACAATCGTTGAGGAATTTTGCTTCAGGTCTATTTTGGATTTCTGTTTTGCTTTGTGCCCTAATGGCGATTTCCCGATCGATGACTATAGAGCGTGATGATGAAGCATTGGTTGGGCTAAATCTGTCGGGGGTCGATCCGATCGCTATATTTTTGGGTAAGACATGTGCGATAGCAATACAATTGTTGGTTCTTGAAATTTTTCTAGGTGTGGGAATAATTTTGTTATACAGGTCAGAAGTAGAAGATTTATGGTTGCTTGTTTCGACTGGTTTGTTCGCGTGTATAGCAATATCAGCTTTAGGTACGATTTTCGGGTTTTTAGCTTCAGGCTTAGGGGTTCGTGAAACACTTCTACCTATTCTTCTTTTGCCGTTACTCCTACCTGTTCTTATAGGCGCAACTCGAGCTTTCGACGATGCCTTAGGTGTTGCTGCTATAAATGGTTGGAACTGGTTTGCTTTCGTAGCAGGTCTGACAGTTATTCTCACCGCTGTTGGGGCAGGAGCAAATCATCTCATGGCAGAGAACTAAGAGATATTGGAAATGGATAGATGACAAGTTCGATTACAACCGCATCAAAAGGGTCAAAAATTTTAGGAATGACTTCGATCGTTGGATTTGCAGTTTTAGTACTTTTAGCTTTTTTCGCAACAGATCCAGATATTAGATTCCATCCCGAGACTGGTGAAGAGTTTGGACAGTTTGATGCGGTTCGACTTCTTTACCTGCATGTGCCATTGATAATAGTTACATATTTGGCTTTTGTGATTTGCGCAATAGCAAGTGCCGGATATTTAGTAAAACTTACATTCTGGTGGGACTCGATGGCTCACGCCGCTGGGGAAGTTGGCACTCTCACATGCGCTTTAGTTCTTATAACCGGTTCTATATGGGGCAGACCCGTGTGGAATACATGGTGGGAGTGGGGGGATGTGCGAGTGATGAGCACCCTTATTCTTTTTCTTCTATTCCTTGGATATTTAGCATTACGTGGAGCTTTCGTAAGCCCACAACGCGCAGCACGACCTGCAGCCATAGTTGCACTTATTGCAGTCTTGGATATTCCTCTCATAAACCGATCAGTAGAGTGGTGGGAAAATAGAACACTCCATCAGAAATCAACACTGTCAGAGCTCAAAATCGAAGACTTAACTCTTTTCACTTTGATGTTAGGAATTTTAGTGTCATTGCTTGTGATGTCTTGGTTAATTTTGCATCGATTCAGAGTCGCATGGCTGGAACATGTTGAGTTTGAACAGGGAATAAAAACTGCGATCGAAGAGCGCAGACAGATGGATAACGAGGATTAGCGATATGACACATTTAGGTTATTTACTTGCAGGTTGGGGGTTGTCTTCTTTTATAGTTTTGCTTTACGCGTTTCGTCTACTTAAAAGAGGAGCTGAACTGTCAGCTCGAGTTCCATCTGAACATGCTCGTTGGATGAGCTCACCAAAACAAAATGGCAGGTGAAACTTTTGGAAGAGCTAACACCTAGACAGGACCGAATAGAAAAGAAAAACTCTGGTCTATTAACAAAATTTGCCGGAGTATTACTTTTGGTCACAGTTGTTATTGTTTTATTTAAGACGTTGGGAAATGCTTCTTTATTTTTTTATCCAGTCGATGAAGCAGTAGAAAAAAGAGTCGAACTTCAGGACAGACGATTTCGTGTAATCGGAACCCCACAGCCAGGAATTTTTGAAACCATGTTGTCCGGCCGTCAAGTTCTCGTTTTTACTTTATGCACAGGAGATATTTACGCTGACGTAGTTCATGAAGGCGATCCTGCAGAATTGTTTAATCCAGGAGTTCCAGTAGTTCTACAAGGAGTTTGGAGAGAAATTCAGCCTCCGAGTGTGGAAAAACTCCTGTATTCACCAAACGATGGATGGCACATAGAAACTGACAGCATGGTGGTTAAACATGACAATGATTACCGGTCAGACCGTGCTGAATTAGAGTCTTGCAGTAGTGAATAGCATGCTGTGTCTAGCTCTTGATCAACTGGCTAATAAATAATTATGAATACAGATTTAGGAACCGCATTTGTAGCTCTCGGTTTGGCCGCGGCTTTACTAGCTGTCGGTAATCAGATTTATGGACTGATCGCTAAAAGGTCAGGTCTATTGTCACGGGTTCAAATTCCAGTATTAATTATGCTCGTCGCCGCCGTAGGTCAAGTAGCTGTGATGGAAAAAGCTTTAATAACACGTGATTTCACAGTTGCTTATGTGGCACAACACGGGAGCACCAGAACACCAGCTTTGTTTAATATTGCTACTCTCTGGTCAGCGCTTGAAGGCTCAATATTGCTGTGGATTCTGATCCTTGTGGGCTATCTGGGTCTAGTGGTTTGGAGATTTAAGAGCCGTCTTGAAGATCCTCTTGTTGCATGGGCAATAACTGTTATATCTATAGTCTGCGTTTTCTTTTTTATATTGTTGATAGGACCTGCATACCCATTTGGAGGGTTTGACCCTTGGCCAGGCTTTGATGGGCCAGGTCCTAATCCACTTTTACAAAATCATGTTTTGATGGCGTTTCACCCCCCAATTTTGTATCTGGGTTATGTGGGCATGACGGTCCCTTTCTCTTTTGCTATTGCCGCTTTGATAACCGGAAGAGTTGGAGAGGGTTGGCTTGTGCAGACTAGGAAGTGGACTCTTATTGCATGGGGGTGCTTGTCGCTTGGAATAATTCTCGGTTCTTGGTGGTCATATGAGATTTTGGGATGGGGTGGCTATTGGGCCTGGGATCCAGTTGAGAATGCCTCTTTTTTACCATGGCTTACTTCTACAGCTTTTTTACATTCCGTAATGATTCAAGAAAAGAAAGGGATGTTGAGAGTGTGGAATCTATCCCTTCTTTGTGCAACTTTCTCATTAACTATCCTTGGCACTTTTATAACCCGTTCAGGCGTTCTTGAGTCAGTGCACTCCTTTACTGAATCAGGCATTGGACCTCTGCTACTCGGATTTTTTCTTTTGGTGGTCATCACAAGTGTCGGTTTGATTGCATGGAGAGGGGAGAGTTTACGAAGTCCTGGTTCGATTAGCTCACCAGTATCTAGAACTGGAGCATTTTTACTCAACAACCTTTTATTTGGTTGTTTTGCTTTCGTGGTTTTTCTTGGAACAGTTTTCCCCTTGATAGTAGAAGCTTTGAATGGAGATCGAATATCTGTTGGTAATCCTTATTTTGTAAAAATGTCAACGCCTATCGGTTTCGCTTTGTTATTTATGATGGCCATAGCTCCAGCTTTATCATGGGGGAAAACTGAACTTGAAATCCTTTCAAAACGGCTTACGCCTTCTGTTGTTTGTGGATCAATAGCGATGCTAGCGGGGGTTGTTTTAGGTAGTAGAGGTTTCGTTCCAACTCTGGCTTTGGGTTTTGGAGGTTTTGCTGCTGGTAGCGCTATTAGGCAAATTTCATTTGGGTTTAGATCGGGGAAATTTAGGGGATTGCTTGGGAGAAATGGCGGCGGAATGGTAGTTCATTTAGGTGTGATAATTCTGGCGGTAGCGTTGGCATGTTCTTCTTCTTTTCTAAGACAGGCCGAGTTTAAATTTGAGCAAATTGGTGACCAGGCAACATTAGGAGGTCATGAATTCAAATTTGATGGTATCGAACGTGTGGAGCTAAAGGAAAAGAACAAGATTATTGCGAAAATTTTTATAGATGACGAACTATTCGAACCCTCAATAAATCAGTTTCCATTCGGGGGTAGAAGTATTGGCACGCCAGCTACACGTTCAACTTGGAAAGATGACGTTCAATTAGCCGTATTATTCGTTCCAGAGGAAAGTGAACAGAAAAATACTGTAATTAGAGTCACGATCCAACCTATGGTTTGGTGGATTTGGTTTGGTGGGGGAGTGATGGTTTTAGGAACTATTTTTTCTTTATTCTCAAGAAGAAAAAATAGTTCTGAAGAGTCTGTTATATCAAGTGACGAAAATATTCAAGAATTGGAAATCAATGAGTCCGTCTAAGACTGCATCAATACTTGTCGCCATAGTCACGGTTTTTTTAGTGGGTATTTTCGCCACGAGCGAGTCTGGTGAAGAAAGAGTGAGAACTCACCTTGTAGGTGAAGTGGCTCCACCAATTTCGGGTGAAACTATTGATGGTATTTTTTGGAATCTTGATGAAGTAAAAGGAAGATGGTTGTTAGTCAATTTTTTTTCTACAACTTGCATTCCTTGTATAGAGGAACATTCTGAGTTGCTTTCCTTCGCAGAAAATCAACCTATAGATACTGGCGTCAGAGTCGTGAGTGTTGCTTTTGACGATGACCCTCTTTCGGTAGAAGCTTTTTTTGAGAAAAATGGTGGAGAGTGGCCAGTCTTAACTCGTGACACAGGTCGCATATCAGTCGACTGGGGAGTGATAGCTGTCCCAGAGTCATATCTTGTTTCTCCTGCAGGATTTGTTTCAGCAAAAATCGTGGGCGGAGTCAAAAGGAATGAGATTGAGAACTTGGTTTTAAGAGCGAAAAGAAAATCTGAATGAAGAGTTTTAAGACGCACTATTTAATTTGGGTTTTGTTTCTTTCTGTGGCGGTTTTATCCCTCACTTTCTCCGTAGTCTCAGAAAGTCCTCCTTCAACAAATTCTGAACGAGTCAGTAGTCTTGCAGCTGATTTTGCTTGCCCTGTCTGTGCAGGTCAATCTCTAGCTGAGTCAGATGTTCCAGTAGCGAAAACTATCCGAGCAACTATTTCCACGATGGTGGATGGAGGCTCATCTGATGAAGGCATAAGAAATTTTTTGGTTTCAAAATTTGGTGAAGATATTGATTACAACCCAAAGGGTGATGGGCTCACCGGGCTTGTCTGGGTGATACCTGTAACTGTGGGAATAGGAGCTCTTTTTGGAACAGTGCTAATTCTATTTTCATGGGTGGGTAAAGAGAAAAATGTCAATAAATCAAGAGAAAAATTTCCTTTCTTGGTCAACTCGTCTAAATGGATGTGGATTTCTTTGGTTTGTGTAGTAGCGATTGGATCAGGTCTTCTAGTAGCTAAAACAGCAGGTAGCAGGAATTCTGGAGATGCAATCTCAGGTGAAATTAGGATGTCCCCAAGAACTTTGTTGATCGAGGCATCAGTAGCCCCTAGAGAAGAGGCAATGGAAATCTATAATCAAGTTCTTGAACTACAACCTTCAAATGCCGAAGCACTTGCTTACAGAGGTTGGATGCTATGGCTTGGTGGAGGATCAGAGGGCTCGCTTTCTGATATAGAAAGTTCCATAATAGTTGACCCGGCGTATCCAGATGCTAGAGCTTTTCGCGCAATTATAAATTTCAGAGAGGGAAAAATATTAGAAGCCTCTGAAGATATTTTACTTCTAGACTCTTTAAATTCTTCACCTATTATCGGAGACTTAATTGCATCTAGTCGTTTTCGTGAAAGTATTTCGAGTGAGCTTGCACGAAACGGAGATTTGCTTTTAGCTTTGGAGCTTCTCGATTCAGGTACTGAAAATGACCCAACAAATTCTTCGCTTTACGCTCATCGCGGTTGGTTGCTGGCTATTTCCGGCGATCCACAGTTGGCAGAACTGAGTTTAATCTCTTTGGGTATTTCTCTTGATATCAATCCGCAAGATCCATATGCAATCGCTTATAAAGCAGTAGTCGAAGCAAAGATTTTTGAAAAAATGGACATTTCCGAAAAATACGTTGAACAGTTCAAAGCGCTTTTTGATCCACCTTCAGAACTTGTTGAGCTGCTGAGATTAGAAGGGCTTCTTTGAGGGTTAACTCACATGTGTTTCATGGTAAAAACCACTCTCAATTTTTCCGTTTAAAAAAATTAATTCCCAAATTGATGCTTTAGCAAAACCTTTTCTTTTTGGGGTATTCATTCCGTTTAAAGTCAGAGATCTTATTAATTCACTAATCACGTCTCCATGGCTGCAAAGGATTGAGGAAGTATCTGAATTTTTTGTTTGTGCAAGTTTTTCGAGTAAGCCATTTGTTTGGCTAGTGGAGCCTTCTGAGAGCGAGTTTGATAATTCAATTTTGATACCTGATTGTTGAGCAGTTGGCCAAATCGTTTGCTGACATCGCACAGCTGGACTGCAAAAAATAGAAGAAAGTTTGGTATCTGAAAAGTATTTAGCAATCATTAGTGATTGATTTGAACCTTCTTCATCAAGAGGTCTTTCTGAGTCGTCACCGTTCCAGAAAAACCGCTCAATCGCTGAAGCGTGACGAACAACAAAGATTTTCATGATGAAAAAAACTGGTAGAGCATATTTAGATGAGGAGAAAAGACATGATCAAATTGAAACTTCAGTAATGCACACCTTGTCACCCATAGGTAACGAAGAAGTCAGATCAGTTTTAACGTCACCATATAAAACGCTCAACATCCCTCGAACGAGTCCTCGGTCGACTGCACAAATTACTGGGTGTTCAATTGGAATACTTCCGAAAGGGCAGTGTTCAGAAAGAATTCTTAGTTGTCCATTTTCAGATTGTTCTGCTCGAGCTGAAAATCCATGAGAGATAAGTGCATCTATAATTGCATCTGTAGCCGAACGAAAAGAACGTTGTGTTTCTTTGATCCCCAAGGATTCTGCCATGGAGCGTCCGACCTCTGAACCAACTTCTTCTGCTAATTTCTCAGCTTCTTCAGATGGCAGTAAAGACAGGGTTCGAGCTAGAAGGCTTATAAGAATGGAATCCCTTCTTACATCAAGATTTAAGGGTTGATTAGGATTTGAAATCTTGTATGTTTTTGAAGGTCGACCTGCGGTTGATCTGGTGCTTTTTTTAAGTGAGACTTCAAGATATCCACCTGAAAGAAGTTTGTCTAAATGATGTCTAGCTACGTTGGGATGAAGGCTGAATTTTTCTGCGATTTGTGATGCGTTAGTTCCTTCTTCACATTCGCGTATATACAAGTAAATTTCTCTTCTAGTGGGATCGCCAAAGGCTCCAGTGATTGCGGTCACTATAGAGGCGAATTCTGTATGGTCAAGAGATGTATTTCCCATACTTTTATTCTACTTAAACTCTGCCTTTACTCTTTTGTTGGGAAAAATATACCTAATAAGAAAGGCAATTTTGTCATACAAGACAAGCAAAACCGTTTTTAAGAAAATACCGGCTCGGTAATTTCTGGAAATCGGAAACGAATAAGAAATGTTTAGGTATCCAAAAAAATAGAGCAGCAGTAGAGTTTTTATTAATGAATGAAGAATCTCCAACAGAGTCACACCAGGAAAGATCTCATGAAGGAGCTCCTGCTTCTTTTTTTGACTCCAACGTAAAAACTCGAGTTCTCCTTGTGGCTTCCGGTAAAGGTGGAGTCGGAAAGTCTTCAGTTACGACAAATTTGGCAGTGGCTCTTTCAAAGCGCGGAAATGATGTAGCTGTAATTGATGCAGATGTTTGGGGGTTCTCCATTCCGAGAATGTTGGGTATTACTGAACCACCAAGTGTTGTCGATGACATGCTCATTCCACCTTCTGCGCACGGAGTGCGGTCAATTTCTATGGGATTTTTTGCAGAAGAAGACCAACCTGTAATCTGGCGTGGACCAATGCTTCATAAAGCACTCAATCAGTTCCTAACAGATGTTGCTTGGGATGAACCTGATTTTCTTCTTATTGATTTGCCGCCTGGAACTGGAGACACTGCTATATCTTTAGCTGGCTTTCTACCCGATTCTGAGATGTTAGTTGTGACAACTCCACAAATAGCTGCGCAATCAGTTGCACAGAGGGCGGCTTTCATGGCTGAGAAGGTCGAAATAGAGGTAAAAGGAGTTATAGAGAATATGTCCTGGTTTATCGGTGATGACGGTCAACGTTACGAACTATTTGGTGAGGGTGGTGGAAGTGCTCTTGCAGAGAAGTTAGGTGTTCCCCTGCTTGGGCAGATACCTTTAGAGCCGACGTTGAGAGCAGGTTCGGATAATGGAAATCCAGTAGCAGTAGATTCTTCTACTGAAATTGGGTCTATTTTTGCCGAGATAGCAAGAGTTGTGGAAGAGGATTTAAAACCTTCTAAGCGACGTCACCGAGAACTTAAAATTAACTAATAGTCAGGGGATGATAAGTGGATTTACGTATTGGCATTGCACATATGCAGAAGGAAATAAACCTTGAAATGGCGGATGATTTCGACTTGGGTGGTTTTAAATCAGATCTAGAAGAAGCATTGAAAAAAGAGACGAGTGTTGTTTGGTTGACTGATATTAATGGTCGCGAGGTCGGAATTCCGGGCAACAAAATAGGTTATGCAGAGATTGGTATTCAAGACTCAGGTCGCCCTGTCGGCTTTAGTTGAATCTTCGTGAGTAATTGGAAATCAATGTGAAAGACCGTTTGAAATGGCATCTCTAGAAGAATTAGCTAAGGAGAACAGCAATCTCGAGGATGACTTAATTTCTTACTTGCAGGATTTAACGAGGTCTTGGGGTTTACTAGCAGATCTTTCTTTTTCTGATTTACTTTTATATTTACCCACCAAGGAGTCGCCAGTTGATTCTTTTGTTCTATTGGCACACGTACGTCCAACGACTTCAACAACTTTGTATAGGGCTGATTTAGTTGGCCAAAAGTTTGAAGCACAAAGTCGGCCGTTGCTATCTGAAGCTTTTGCAAATGCTCAAATATCAAACGGAAAAGTTCCAACGGGTGGCGATCGTGAAGTTAGTGTTATGGCGATACCGGTTATGTGGAAAGGCGAAACGGTAGCAATTGTAGCGAGTGAAAAAGCTTTCATCGGGGAACCCCCCAGATCGGAAATGGAAAGAACTTATTTAAGTATTTTCGACAGGTTTGCAGCGATGTTTGAACAAGGAGAATTTCCATACGGCGAGGAATCACGTTTCCGGCATCGGATGCCAAGACTCGGAGATGGGCTGCTTCTAGTGAATACCGATGGTCAAATAGAGTTTGCTTCTCCAAATGCGGTTTCTTTGTTGCATCGACTTGGTTGGCATCGACCTGTAGTCGGATCACGATTTGAAGAAACTGGATTAAGTTCAAAAATTCTTAATGAAGCTTTTTCTCTTAAGAGTTCTGTTATTGATGAGTTGGAACGAGAGGATAAAACTTTTGTTGTAAGTCATTGTTTTCCACTTTTGCATTCAGGTAAAGCTACGGGAGCCGCAGTATTGGTTAGAGATGTGACGGAATTGCGTCGTCGTGACAGGCAATTAATTTCAAAAGATGCAACGATCCGTGAAATACACCATCGGGTAAAGAATAATCTTCAAACCATTTCTTCCTTACTCAGAATTCAAGGTCGACGTCTGGATTCTGATGAAGCTCAAATGGCATTAAATGAATCGGTGCGTCGGATCGGGGCGATAGCGGTCGTGCATGAAACTCTTGCAGTCAGTCAAGAAGGCGAGGTTACTTTTGGAGAGGTAATGCGACCCCTTGTAGAGTTGGTAAAAGAAGGTTTAAACTCACCGGTTAAACCTGTTTCCATAGAAGTTAGTGGTGACACTGGTTTATTGCCTTCAGAGGTTACGACCACTCTGGCAGTTGTGGTGACTGAGCTACTGCAAAATGCTTTAGATCATGGTTTTAAGCCAGCCTCGGAGGAACTTGAAAATGGCAAGGTCGATGTTTTATTGAGCAAAAACGAAGAGGCAGTAATGGTAGAAGTTTCTGACAATGGGGTTGGGCTTCCCGACGGTTTTGATATCGAAAAGAATGTTGGACTTGGCCTTACGATAGTGAAAACATTTATCCAACAGGAATTAGAAGGGTCTCTTAATGTGCTTTCAAACGGAACAGGTAAAGGTGTGAGATTTCAAATTTGTTTACCTTCTGACAAACTTTTTGAAAAAATTGATTTATAAGGCAGAGTAAATTTGTGAACTTTCAAAAACGCCCTTTGGTAATTGCACATCGAGGAGCTTCAGTTGATTTTCCTGAAAATTCTTTAGATGCTTTTTCAGGGGCCTTTGATCAAGGTGCTGATTGGATAGAACTTGATGTACGTCGATCAAAAGACGGCGTTTTAGTAGTCCATCATGATGCCCATCTTGCAGATGGCAGTTTAATCAGGGATTTAGATTCAGATTCTCTCCCGGAAGGAGTCCCAAGTTTAGCTGAAGCTTTCGAGGCGTCAGAAAGCATGGGAGTAAACATAGAAATAAAGCACCTTCCTGGTGAACCTGACTTTGATGAAGTGGACCTTGTTTGTGAAGCAGTAGTGGGACTGGTGAGGGCTTATAAGCCGGCTGACAAGATATTGGTCTCGTCTTTTGATATGAATGCAATTAATCGAATTAAAGAAACGGATCCCTCAATTGCTACCGGATGGCTTGTCGCCGAAAGAAGCGATGGAATCCAGATACTCGACCGTGTAAAAGCTCATAACCATTCATCAATTAACCCTTGGGACGATTTAGTAGATGAGTCTCTGATAGAACAAGCACATTCTCGTGGATTAAAAGTTAATGTTTGGACCGTTGATGACGAAAGCAGGATTTTGCAGTTAAGCGAATGGGGAGTCGATGGGATAATCACCAATCTCCCGGGTCTAGCAGTAGAAGTTTTAAATCAATAATTTTGCAAGTCGGGTGTCTTTATTGGCATCACCACATCCAAACATGATGCTTTGTAACGAAATGAAAATTCTTCGAAATTTCCGAGAAAATCACCGTCTACTTGCAGAGGTACCGATTTATAAGCGATTGCTTGTGCTTCAGTTAAATCACTTCGCAAATCTACGGCACGACTCGATGTGGTTGTAGCTTTTCCGATTCCTAAAGACCCAAAGAGAACTGGAAGTAATCTTTTTAAAGTCAGATTTTTGAACGTTGCCATTGCCAATGGGGTGTCTAAATTTGCATGCGGAGCTAGAGAAATTTTTCTTGTTCCTAGATATGTGTACGGGTCGGTATTTAAACAGACTGAAAACAACCCTTCGACTCCTGTATTTTCTAGATCGCCGATTTCTTCGTCACCCACTTTCCGGGTTGAGATGCGGAAAGCGGGACGTTTTCTGTCGTGGTATCGGAGCCAAGTTCCGATTGCGGCAACAACGAAGAGAGGATGGCCAGCGAAGCGTTTTAGGACACCGCTTTTTTTCTCGACTTGCTCGACGACTGCTGCATCAAACCCTATTCCAGCATGAAAAAGGAAATACCTTTCGTTCACTGAACCTAGGCCTATCCGGTGGGTCGATCCAGCTTCTAGAGAGTCCAATAAGGCTCCTGTAGCTTCAATAGGATCGTCAGGGATACCTAAAGTGCGAGCAAAAACATTTGTAGAACCACCGGGAATGGCAGCCATAGCAGTTCCAGAGTCGACTAAACCATTAGCTACTTCATTTAATGTTCCATCTCCTCCGAGTACTACCACAATGTCTATTCCGTCCTTAGCCGCATTTTGGGCGATTCGCGTGGCATGACCTCGGCGATTGGTTACTGCCACTTCGAGGCGGTGGTCAGCTGATAGCGCTTTTTGAATAACAGCCCTCGTTCTTCCAGTTACAGCGGAAGCTAAAGGATTTACTATTAGGAGAACTTTCATGTCCAATTAACAGTAGTTGTGAATTGCTAAAAGATTTGTGTTGAAGCCGAACTGTTGTTGAACTATTTGAAAATGGTTTTTCTCTTTTCCGAGAGTATGAAAAAAATCTTGTAAAATCGATGAAATTAGTCACTTGATGTACCAGTTTGAACATATAAAGGGCAAAATAGCGAAATGGATGTAGTTGTTTGTGTTAAACAGATTCCGGATCCGGCTGACCCAGGTGAGTTGAATCCCGATACGAAAACTTTAAAGCGTGACACCAAATTGATTCTTGATGAGTCTGACTCTTATGGAGTTGAGATGGCTTTGCAGCTTGTCGATGCCGCTGGGTCAGGAGAAGTTCGTCTTGTCTCGATGACTCCAGGAGGGGAAACCGGAGGCTTGCGTACAGCATTAGCTATGGGGGCTGAAAGCGCAATTTTGGTAAGTGATGAAGCACTTGCTGGTTCTGATTCTCTTTCCACTGCAAAAGTTTTAGCAGCAGCCATCAAACGTTCGAATCCTGACTTGATTCTTACTGCTACTGAGTCAAGTGACGGATACACCGGAACAGTTCCAGAGCAGGTGGCAGAAATTTTAGGTCTTCCGTCTGTCACTTTCGGAAAGGAAGTTTCAGTAGACGGTGAGCTGGCAACTGTTAAACGCCAGACAGAGTCTGGTTATGACGTGGTTGAGTGTCCTCTTCCGGCCGTCATCTCAGTTACAGCTGGCGTAGTCGAGCCTCGTTATCCATCATTCAAAGGGATCATGGCAGCAAAGAACAAACCTGTTGAGGAGCTTGATCTCGCAGCGCTAGAAATTGATCCGGCAACAGTTGGTTGGGCAGGTGCTCGTCAAGAGATAACTGAGATAGCCGATGCTCCCGCTCGTGAAGCCGGTGAAGTAATTGTTGATGAAGGCGAAGCTCATGAACGGATCATGGCTTTTCTCGATGAGCTTAAGGTTCTTTAGGAGGCATACGAATGGGATTTTCAAAAATATGGGTCCATGGCGAAGCAAGTGATGGTGTTGTAGCTTCGATTACTCTTGAACTTTTAGCTAAAGCCCGCGAATTGGCGGACTCTGTAGAGGTTGTAATTGCCGGTGATGCAGATTCAGTCGCTGCAGAATTGGGTGACCACGGAGCTTCAGTGGTCCATTCGATTGGACCACTTGATAGTGGACTTGCTGGTCCGAGAATTGCGTCTGCCATAGCTGATGCTTGTTCGCAGGGATCAGGTCCAGATGTTCTTTTATGTGGCACGACTTACGATGGGCGCGATGTGGCAGGGCGTCTCTCGGCGAAAATTGACACTCCTGTGATAACAAATGTTGTTGATTTAAAACCAGATGGAGACCGCCTTCTTGGTCATGAACCTGTATTCGGAGGGACAAAAGACGTCTTTACAGGAACTACAGCTGAAGGTCTGGACATTTTTGTCGTCCGACCAAAATCTTTTACAGCAGAATCCACGGGTGGGGATCCTGCATCTGTATCGACCCTCCAAGTAGGAGATCTTGGTGGTACCGGAGCTGCAGTTGTCAAAGATCAATTCGTTGAGGAAAGCAGTGGGCCACGTTTGGACGAAGCGAAGATTGTCGTATCTGGAGGTCGGGGTCTTGGAGAGCCTGATAAGTACGAAATGATCGAAAAGTTGGCAAGTCTGGTTAAAGGAGCCCCCGGGGCATCTCGT
Source organism: Acidimicrobiaceae bacterium (assembly GCA_002716285.1). Classification (GTDB taxonomy): domain Bacteria; phylum Actinomycetota; class Acidimicrobiia; order Acidimicrobiales; family MedAcidi-G1; genus MedAcidi-G1. The sequence goes on along the minus strand of PBAM01000002.1, from coordinate 54,120 downwards.
GCTGTTGTGGATGCAGGTTGGGTGCCTTATTCATATCAAGTTGGACAGACCGGAAAGGTAGTCAAGCCAACGGTTTATCTTGCATGCGGTATTTCTGGAGCTACACAACATTTAGTTGGCATGAAGGGTTCAGCCAACATCATTGCTATTAACAAAGATGAGGAAGCACCAATTTTCGGGATAGCAGACCTTGGAATAGTTGGTGATGTACACAAAGTTTTGCCAAAACTAATTGAGGCTCTCGAGGCTCAATAGAGGCAGGTTTTCAAAGTAGAGGCCAAGGAACCTGTCTTCCTGATGGATCATGGGGCAAGGACCCATTTGCAGCAAGGGCTCTAGTTCTTTGCAAAAGAGCTTCAATTTCATTCGTATTCAATAGTTCTGAAAATTTTTCTGGTAGCCCACTATCGGTTATTGAAGTCAGATCTGAAATAAGTTGTTTTGGAAGTTCTTCTCCGCTGAAATCCCAAATAACTGTTCGGATTTTAAATTCCTCGTGAAAACATAGAGAATTGTCGATAGCCCAAACCGAACCGTCATTTCCTACTAGGACATGGCCTGCTTTTCTATCAGTGTTATTGACTAAAAGGTCAAAAGCCGCAAGACGGATCAGGTCATTTTTAAACTTTGAGTCTTTGTGGATTGTGAAATAATGTTTCTCGTAATCACAGGGTATGTAAAGTTGTAGAGAGCCGACCCCTAAAGGGCCGTTCCTGAGCACAGTAGGGGGTATGAGACCCCAGCCCAAATGATTTGCAAGTTCAAAGGCTGCTACCTCTCTTTTGTAAATACCTTGAGGAAAATCGTACAAAGGCCGTTCACCTTTTTCGGGTTTATATATGCCCTGAACATTTAATCCGTCGTTTTCTAGGTTCACTAAGAAAGTCCCATTTGACGCCCAGGGCATNCGACCANCTATCTCAATTTCTCCAAAGTTCAGTATTTCGAGCGCAAGCTCACTTCTTATAGATTCACGATCTTTGAAAGGGTTCTTTTCAGTTTCAGTTTCATCTTCCTCTTTCAAGGTATTTTTCTTTCTAATTGGAACACGGGCACCAGCCCGAAGCGTCCGGTTCGAGAGGGGAGCCGCAGTAAGGGCAAGGTGGACGACCGCTAGATATTAATTCTTGGGCTGTTTGAATAAAATGTTCNACTTGCGGTCGACTNAGTGGCAGTCGAGCTTGTGCTGGTTCGGAAGCTTCGTCCCGGATAAGTTCTTCTGCTATNAGTATTAGTTGNTCTTCTGATTGCTCATAAGTGACGCCTAAAGTTCCGATTACCCAGTCCGGTTCTCCCGGTTCTATAAACTTTGCTTCCGTCACAGTGCTATTTGAGAGTTCAGGTTCATCTGTCGGAGGCAGATCATTCAGCATGCCTGTTAGAAAATCAGCCAAACCCGCCATTTGCTGTTTCTCAACTTTCAAGGAAAGAACTTGGTTTCCATAAGAAGCTTGTAAGAAAAAGANACGTCGACCTTGAGGGCCTACCGTGCCTGCAGTAAAACTTTCAGTGTGCTCCCAGTTTATTTCAGGGCGTTCCATCGTTATAGACGCTACCTCTCATATCTAAGTTTTTAATACGAAGTAATTAATAAGTTAGTGGCTTTACGAGCTTAAAGAGCCATTAAAATTCCCATTCGAATTCAAAGTTAAAACTAAAGGCCTTTCTTTCGTGTAAAGAACCACCGAAGTTGAACAAGGTCCGACCACGATTCTTTGAAATAGATCCAAGGGTGTCCCAACGGCGGAAGCCAGTATTGCCTTTATAGGGTCAGCATGTGAAACGCATACAACTGTTTCTCCAGGGTGCCGTTCAAGTATTTTGTCGACAGTTTTCAGCATACGATTTTGCATTTCAGTAAATGATTCACCATTAGGAAATCTAAAGNTTGAAGGTTTTTTTTGTATAGTGGACCAAGATTTTAGTTTTGAGAGATCACGCAATCTGCGACCGGTCCAGTCTCCAAAATCACATTCATTAAGTCCTTGAAGAGTACGCACACGTAAATTAAGAGTTTTAGCAATTGGTTTAGCAGTTTCTTGTGTACGTTCCATAGGTGACGCGTAGACAGCTGACACTTTAGTACCTAGAAAACTGCTTGAAGACTTCTCGATTTCTTTTGCAACCATTTCTGCTTGCGACTTACCTTCATCTGATAGATGCAAGTTGGGTGCCCTTCCAGGGAGTTTGGTTCCCGTTGTAGGAGTTCTCCCGTGACGTACGAAGATAATCAAAGTAGCTGCCATTAATAGTTCAACCTACCCTTCAGATGTGGATCATGTTCTTCAATTAGAAGCAATAAAAAAAGAAGTTGTCTTATGCAGGGCCTGCCCAAGGCTAGTTGCCTGGCGTGAAAAGGTTGCGGAAGAAAAACGCGCTGCTTATAAAGATCAGGAATATTGGGGTTTGCCGGTACCAGGTTTTGGAGACCCGAAAGCTCGAATACTCATTGTCGGCTTGGCTCCTGGGGCACATGGAGCCAACAGGACTGGAAGAGTCTTTACTGGGGACAGATCGGGAGACTTTTTATACGCGGCTCTTCACAGGTTAGGTTTAGCAAATCAACCTGATTCAGTCGGGTTAGAAGATGGACTGGAACTAGAAGACGTATTTATAACTTCTCCTGTTAAGTGTGTGCCACCGGCAAATAAACCAAATCAAAAAGAACGAAGCAANTGTNGGCCGTTTTTTGAAAGAGAGGTTTCAGCTTTGGCCAACATAAAAGTTGTTGTTGCGTTAGGTCAGATTGGTTATATGTCTGCAGCTGTTGAGTTCGGTTTAAATCCAAAACCAAAGTTTTCTCATGGTCTAGAAGTAGCAATTGACTCAAATAGGAAACTTTTATGTTCCTATCATGTCAGTCAGCAAAATACCTTTACCGGTCGATTAACAGAATCGATGTTCGACAAAGTTATTAAACGGGCCAAAATTATAGCTGGCGATTGATATTGCTTGTATTGCGCTAACCTCACGCTGTGGGTAAAAATCTATTAAAGAGGAAGTTGTTTGCGGGTATCTTTGTTTGCGCTTTGTTGTTTTCAGGTTGNGCGAATGACGGTAAGCCTGAGACTTGGGAAGATCAAGACGGTCTTGTAGTGAGGAACTTTGTAGAAGCTTGTCAGGAATCTAATTCTGACATGTCAACATTTAACGCTAAAAGCTATTGCGAATGTGTAATCAATGGAGTTAAAGATTCAGTTACATTTGAAAAGTTCAAAGAACTTGACGATTTTATTCGCAAGCACAGGGATGATTTGAATTCTAAAATGATTTCAGAAAATTATGAATGGTTGGATGATTCAAGTAAGGCTTGTTCATAAAGCCAAACATTCACCCTTGGTATTGAGGCAATCCGACTTTCGCTGAAGAATTTGCCCAATCAGGCCATCTAGTTCGACTCTTCGCAGCCAACTTGTGCATTAGCTCGATCGCATCTGGGTCACTATCACCCGGCCTACCTTCTATTACGCCTTCTTCAAGCATTCGCATGATTATTTGACGACCTAGTTCTGTGCGAACAACAGTCAGTGTCCAATCGTTGTACTTGCCAATACCACCTGTGGATATGTCAGCGTGTTCTGCGGCAAAGTCTGGACANAGATTGCATCCTTCTCGTGTCCAAGCATGGCATTCTTTAAGGTTGATTTCATGATAGTCGCCATTCTTCATCCATATCTGGAAAACGCCTTTAATGTTCATTTTGGTCATTTCTTCTTTTGGAAGCCTGTATTTTGCCCAAAATAATTCTTCGAAAATTGAATCATCAAAAGATTTCGAACATAACAATCCGATGTTTAATTTGATAGNTTTTCCNGCCTTGCCAACCTTACGGTTCCACATGACAGGAGCAATTGAAGTTTGACAGCTCATNCCAACAAGAGCTAACGATTCGAGGTTCTTTTCACGAGCTTCGGTAATAGCAAGTGTGTTAGCAGAGTAGGTATATCTACTCCCAGCTCCAGCTAAAACAGATTCTTTATCAGTGGCTAAAGCAGGGATAGCTTTCCAAGAATTTCCATTTTCGTCATCNTTTTCTAGGTGGGAAGTCAGAGCTCCATCAATAATTCCGTTATCTAAACACCATATGAGTATTGCTGAAACCAGACCCCCATCTTGACCAAGTTCATGAACTGTTGAATCGCTAGCTCTGGTTAGAAGAATGTCTTTATATATTCCGGAAAGTTCTTCTGGTTTACGGTGACGGTCAAAAAGATGCATTTCTGCTTCAGTTTCCCAGTCTCTAAACCTTGGACATGCACGAGTACAGGAAGTGCAACCTTTTTCACCATGCACACAGTTGTCCGTTCCTAGCTCTTCTTCTAAATGAAAAGGTTTGTAAGCTCCCGGCGCGTGTTCATATCCAATCACATCATGTGGGCATGAGATCACACATCCGGCGCAACCAGTGCAAAGCCCGGTATCTATGACCTCTTCGTAGAGTTCTTTCCATTGGAAAGTCCATCGTGGTTGTTTTTGATCTGCCATTGCTTGGGTTAAAACTCTCTTTTTATCTGGGTTCAGATGTAACCANAGTCTATTCGATTTAATAGCCACCTGTGTTTTGCGCCCCTGGCAGGAATCGAACCTGCGCACACGGCTCCGGAAGCCGATGCTCTATCCGCTGAGCTACAGGGGCGGGGTTACAACAGGAAGGCTACGTTCTCTTTTCACTGGACACATCAATCAACGATATTTCCTTATATTGTTTCTCAAAAGAGTTTGTAAAAAAAGTGAAATGATTATTTCTTTTAGAGGAGTAGAGCATGGTTGGTGAAATGGTTGATTTTGAAGCAGGCGACNCTACAGCTGGCGGTTATCTGGCTACGCCAGACGGGACGGGTCATGGCGTTATGGTTATTCAAGAGTGGTGGGGATTAGCGCCACAAATCAAGTCTGTTTGTGACCGACTAGCGGAAAATGGTTTCGTGGCATTAGCTCCTGATTTGTATCACGGTGAATTGGCTCAACATTCCGAGATGGATAAGGCGGGGGAGCTCATGAGCACCTTGCCACCAGATAGAGCTGTCAGAGACATGTCCGGAGCCATCGATTATCTACTAGAAAATCCTAATGTTGATGGGAGAGCCGTGGGGGTAGTTGGGTTTTGTATGGGAGGGATGCTAAGTCTGCTAATTGCAGCATCAGAAGGTGAACGANTCNCTGCTGTAGCTCCTTTTTACGGNGCTCCCNTAGGAGANNNTGAGCCTGANTGGACAGATCTGACNGCTCGTGTNGAAGGNCATTTTGCGAGTGTTGACGATTTTTTCCCTCCNGNTTCAGTNGCTGAANTAGAAAANAAACTCAGAGAAATGGGTAAGGACGTGACTTTNAATATTTACCCTNAAACAGGTCATGCTTTTGCTAATGAGGAAAACCCCCTTGGTACTCACAACCCTGAGATTGCTGACGTTGCTTGGGGCAGAGTCTTAGAAATGTTTAATGAGGAATTGAGCAACAACTAAAAAAAGTTTGTTGTAGACAGGGCCGCTCCAATAGCTCCAGCACTTGAACCTAGCTTTGCTAGTTTTACTTCAATCTTCGGACGGTGTTCGTTGCCTATAAGAGTTTTTTCTATCCATTTCTCAACCCCGCTTCTCAGTGGCTCTCCGATTTCACAAACTCCACCCCCTAGTACAATTCTTTCTAAATCTAAAAGTAAAATTAGATTGATTAACCCTTTGCTGACTTCATGTCAGAAGTGATCCAGAATCCTCAAAGAGTCCGGTTCCAGCTCTTGTATTCCAGAAGACAAATGTTTGCTTGTAACATTTCCCCAGTTCCCTGCTTCATTAACTCCCCAAGTGTAGGTTCCTTCTGAGGCTTCTTTTTGCACGATGCGGTTTAAGGCATTACCAGAGGCAAAGTATTCCCAAGGTCCTCTCTGGCCTGTTATATGGACTGGACCGTTGACATCTATCGTCATGTGTCCAGCTTCACCAGCGAAACCATTGCTACCGAGGAGGAGACGGCCATCTATGACAAAACCTGTTCCGATTCCGGTACCCAGAGTCACCAAAGCAAAATTATCGCTTCCTTTACCCGCACCTATTTTCCATTCGGCAATCGTTCCTACAGTCGCATCATTCCCTATAACGACAGGAATGCCAAGCTCATTTTCAGTCTCAAGAGTTATAGGAAATTCAACAAGATTAGGAAGGTTGGGAGAGTATCTGACTATTCCTGACCTATGAGCCAAACCAGCTATTCCTAGGCCGAGTTTTGAGAATGATTGTTCTGTACTCTTTTCTAGTTTTCTAACGAGAGATTTAATAATTTGGACAAGTTCTGGTCCGTTATTACTGCTCGCTGTTGTCAGTTGGTCTTTTATTTCGAAACTAGATGGATCAAGGACGATTGCTCTGGCCGAGGTGCCACCAATGTCAATACCAATTACATCCTTTTCCATATTGAAAGGTTAAAGCAGTAAGTATTAAAAGTGGCGATTTACTCTTCTAGCTTCTGATTCCAGTCAAGTCTGTAATGGCTTGAAGAGTGCGTGATTCTTCGTCAGTGGTTTCTGCACCTTTTATTATTCTGCGCCTTACGGCAGCAGAAATGGTATCTATCGTCAAGACCACCGCCATTGTCATTATCAAAACAGCACTAGCAGCAGGGAAGTTTCTAAATGAAAGTTGGGAAACCAATTCTGAGCCAACTCCACCGGCCCCAATCATTCCTAGAACAGCAGAAGCCCTAACATTAATTTCGAATCTAAATAACCAGTAAGAACTTATGACTGGCATAACTTGAGGCAGAACTCCCCATCTCATGCCACTAACCCATTTACCCCCACATGCTTCTGTTGCCTCTATTGGCCCTTCATCAATATCTTCAATTGATTCACAAGCCCATTTACCGAGAGTGCCGATTGAATGTATGCCAATCGCTAGAGTTCCCGCCCATGCTCCCAGTCCCGTAACTGGTATAAGGATCACCGCGAGAATCAGTTCTGGCACTGCTCTGATTGCATTAAATAACTGGCGTATAGGAGACCGGATCCAAAGTGGAGCAACGTTATGAGCAGCTAAGAAGGCCAGAGGAAGTGATGCAAAAGCTCCGATGATTGTCCCAATCCAAGCTATGTATACGGATTCGAAGATTTTTCCGACTGCGCCACGTTCATAAACTTCACCAAAAGCTGGCGGTATCATTTGCTTTATAATTAACCAAGCGTCACCTGGTGCGTCTAGTAAGCGTGAAAGAGTTATATCGAGTCCAGCAACGGACCAAATAATTGCAACCAAAAATGGGAGCGCAATAAACCAACGATGAAAAGTTTTTGGTGTCGGGGGTCTTTGCGAGGGAATTGGGGTATCTGAAAGAGTTTCCATGTTAGACAAGTCTCTTTCTTAACGAGACGCTAATTTGTTCTATCACCCATACGATTCCAAAAATGATTATTAGCAATCCCAATATGCGATCAAATCGGAAGAACTGACGTTGAGTTTCAATAACCCTACCTACACCACCGGCTCCAACGAGACCAAGTACGACCGATGCTCTGATATTAAGTTCGAAAATATATAGAGAATAAGCAACGTAGGAAGGGAAAACAGTCGGGAAAACGCCTGTTTTAACAGCAGGTAGATGTCGAGCTCCTGAAGAGCGGGCAGCTTCCAGAGGTCTCGGGTCAGCTGCATCTACCGTTTCGCTAAAAAGTTTTACCATCACCGCTAGAGAAAAAATTGAAAGCGACCATGCTCCCGCAAAAGCCCCAATTCCTATTGCGGTTACAAGCAATTTCGCCCAGAAAAGGTCTGGCACAGCACGTACCAGGTTCATAATAGTTTTACTGATGAAGTAGACAACTTTATTGGGCGTCGTCAGCGAGGACATCGCAAAGCTAACGGGAAGGGCGACTAAGCAACCGAGAAGAGTTGATGCCACGGCGATTTGCAGAGTTTCAATCAAGGGATCAAACGTGTTTTCCTTTGTAAAAACCCAATCCCAAGGAATAGGCCAAAATTTACTCCATATTGGATTTGACCAAACCTCCCAAAAAGTAGAGAGATCGAAGGAAACTTTGACCGCTGCCCAAAAAGTCAAAACTAAAAGCACTAAAGCGATTAAAAACGAGCGTGCACGTGGTTTCGGTTTTACTGGCCTCTCAGAAGTCTTTGTGGAGTCATTCATTTACCATTGCCGACACTTTGTTGCTGTTCTTCATTCATAGCGTGAAGATCTTCTGAAGTAATAGCTCTTCCATAGATTTCTCGGAAAGTTTCGTCAGTTACCTTGTTTATATCACCGTCATAAACCAATACACCATCACGTAAACCAATTAGACGTTTCCCATATTCCTTAGCTAAGTCTAAAAAATGAAGGTTTACGAGTGTAGTGATTCCTAATTCCCGGTTAATTTTTTGCAAATCACCCATGACTTGACGGCTTGTTACCGGATCTAGTGCAGCTACAGGTTCATCTGCAAGCATGAGTGAAGGTTCTTGAGCTAAAGCTCTGGCGATCCCGACCCTTTGCTGTTGACCGCCTGAAAGGTTTGAAGCACGTACATAAGTCTTGTCTACGATTCCGACCCTCTCTAAGGCGAGCATTGCTGCCTCTCTATCCTCGGCCGGCCAAAGTCCTAAAGTAGATCGCCACGAAGGAACATTAGCAAGGCGACCCATAAGCACGTTGTTCAAAACTGTAGTTCTATTCACAAGATTGAATGTCTGAAAGATCATCCCAGTCTTAGAACGGACTTGTCTTAGTGTCTGAGAATTAGCTTTTACCACTTCAGTTCCGTCAACGATAATAGACCCTGATGTTGCAGGAACGAGTCCGTTGAGCACCCGAAGCAGTGTTGATTTTCCTGCTCCGGAAAGCCCAACTATGACAACAAACTCGCCATCTTCTATCTCAATATCGACGTTTTTTAAAGCCTCAACGCCACCCGGATAGGTAACTGAGACACGTTCGATTTTTATCACGCGTTTTCCCTAAATTATTTGATGAACGCTGGGGTTCGAGTTTTAGTCGTTAACTCCTAGTTTTTCATTTGCCTCACGAACAACATCAAAGTCGGAGTCTTTGGCTACCTGCATATCAGTCCAACCAAATACTTCGTCAGAAACCGCTTCGCCTTCTTCAGTTTTCAAGTAAGCATCCATGTTGTAGTAGATGGCACCCTTCAAACTGTCTGGTAAGTCGGTTCTTACAGCTATTACGTCATTAGGAATTTCCGAAGTTAGGTTGAAGATAATTACCTTGTCGCCTACATCCGTGTTTGTCTTCCTCAATGATCGACGCGCATCGTCATAGGCAACACCAAAGTCCGCATCACCGTTGTAAACAGCAGCAACGGAACCATCATGTCCACCTGCGAAAACTTTTTCGTACTGATCGTCTTCGATTCCTGCATTTCGAAGTTGCAACGTTGGGTACTGGTAGCCAGATGTTGAACTTTCATTGGTAAATGCGACAGTCTTTCCAATCACATTGCTTATATCTGCCATGCAGGACATTCCAGGAGAGACACTTCCTGCATCAACTGTTTCTCCAAGTGCTTTACCAGAGTCTCCAAAGTAAACACCTACTTGCAAGGCGATTGCATCAACTGCACCGACTTGCTCCATACCGTCTGACCCATTTATTAGAGCTGTTCCTGACTTAAGCGTGCCTGGTTCACAGATACTTGAGTCATTTGTCATCCATTGACCGTGATATGTAGGTGCTCCATAGCGAATTGCTTGAGCCATAACACTCATATTTCCAAATTCTTTTTGAGCCATGACGAACCCAGCAGGTCCAAAGGCACCAAGATCTGCCCTGCCTGTTCCCATCGCTGTTCCGAGTCCCACGAAGTCAGTAGTTACAATACCTTCTACTTCGATTCCTAGTTTTTGTGATAGATGATCCACCATCGGCTTGATATCATCTTGTAGTTGGTCTTGTTCTTGGCTCGGAACAAAACCGAAGACAATCTTGTCCGGCCATTCCTCACCCGACTGTTCGGATTCTTCACTTCCGCAAGATACGACTAAAAGTGACAATGCTAAGACTGCAGCAACTCTCTTAATAATTTTCATTCAAATCTCCCATTTTGAATTAAACAGCTACAAATTTCTGAGTAGCGAAACATAACGCAACAATAGTAAACAAATTAGCAACTTGCACCTTCGGCAAAATTAACTTCGGAAAACCATTTCAAATTATTTGTTAAAGCCCCTATTCGAGATCCAAATTGGTTCTATTGTTCAGGAATGAGAATTTGTTCAGGAATGAGAATTTGCCGATGAATTTGCCTCACTTAGGACGTATTGCAGCTGTGGCTGCAGTTATTTGCTGGTCGACTGGGAATATTATTGTTGCGCGCCTTGATTTATCAGGTATTGAAATTGCATTTTGGCGCCAATCTCTGGGAGTGCTTGTTTATGGTGTGGTCTTTCTTGCTATAGGTAAAAGAGTTACATGGGAGCAAATAAAAATCGCATTTCCCGTTGCAGTGCTTTTTTGTTCTGAAATAGTGGTCTTCTTCTCGGCCCTTAACATCACAACTGTTGCAAATGCAACGATTATTGGTGCTTTACAAACGATCGTATTGATATTTGTCGCCGGCGGGAAGTTCGGGGAAATTATTACCAAGAGGTTGGTCGGAATTTCTATTTTTGCCACAGCGGGTGTGGCTATAGTCGTTTTAGGCTCAAGCAGCGAAATTTCATGGAGCCCATTAGGAGACCTACTTGCTTTATTGGCAATGATCTTATTTTCAGCCTATTTCGTTGCTGTCAAATCAGTTCGTTCGAGAATAGACACTTTTACTCTTCAGACATTGGCAATGCTTATAGGTTCACTAGGACTGTTACCCTTCTTAGTACTTTTTCAAAGCTCAACATCAGGTTTCCCTGACCTAACCAGAAATGAGTTTCTCTGGATTTTGGTTTTGCTGGCGATACCAGGAAGTGGTCATTTTCTAATGAACTGGGCTCATTTACATGTTTCTTTAAGCCTTACAGGTCTACTGATGCTTGCCATTCCAGTAATTTCTGCAGCAGGAGCTTGGATCTTTCTCGAACAAAGTGTTTCGCTTTTGCAGATAGTAGGAGGGGTGATTGTTATAGCGGCTTTAATAATTGTGACGAGAGATGACGCAAATTCCTCAAGTAAAGAAAATGAGATAGCTCTAGATAGTTGAGTTGCAAATTGGCAATCAATTAAAAGTTGATCCCGTATGGGACAATTGAAAGTTTTTGATCTACGTTTATGCGAGTAGCGACAACAATCAATGGAGGAAAAAAGTGAGTGCTGACGGTACATGGAATGTAACACTTAACAGCCCTATGGGAGCCCAAGCAGGAACCCTCGAGCTTACTTCTGATGGAAATACCCTCACGGGTACTATGTCAGGGCCACAAGGGAGCATGGAATTAGAAAATGGCACTGTAGATGGAGATAACCTTTCATGGACAGTAAATATGACGCAACCAATGCCAATAACAATTGATGCCACAGCAACCATTGATGGTGATCAGATTAGTGGCGAAGCCAAACTAGGTGCTTTTGGAACAGCGACATTTGAAGGGTCAAGAACCTGAAGTAACCGTTTGACTTTGTTAAATTAATTTTTTAACAATTAAGCGTTCTTTTATAAAAGTCTTTCATTAGACAAGGACATGTCCTGTAATATCTTGGAGGACCCATAACGCCTCAAAGGTGTTATAAAATCTCACCGGGGTGGATCATGGATGTTCGCGAAAGTATTAAGAATCTGATACGAGAAGCCCTGTTAAGTTTGGGTCTTGAAACGCCGACTGAGATTCATTTAGAAAGACCAGCAAATGTTGAACACGGAGACTGGTCAACGAATGTTGCTCTAGCTTTGGCCAAAAAAGCAGAATTGAATCCGCGTGATCTAGCGGGACAGTTAGCAACAACTCTAGAAAGTTTCCCGTCAGATCATGTAGCCAGATTAGAGGTTGCCGGGCCTGGATTCTTAAATTTCTATTTAAACAAATCTTGGTTATATGACGTCTTGTTGCAAGCAGTTGATGCTGGTTCTGAGGATTGGGCGCGTTCGAAAGAAGGAGTTAATAGAAAAGTAATTGTCGAGTTTGTAAGCGCGAATCCGACTGGACCTTTACACGCCGGACATGGAAGAGGGGCGTGTTACGGAGATTCGGTTGCCAGACTATTGGAAAGGTCAGGCTACTCGGTTTCACGAGAATTCTATGTAAATGACCGAGGGATGCAGATGAATTTATTTGCATCTTCTTTGGCCGCCTGTGTCGCGGGGGAAGACATTCCAGCAGATGGATACCACGGGGCTTATATAAAAGAATGGGCTACTGAGATACCTGAAGACGAAGATCCCCTTGATTGGGGTAAAAAACGAGCTTTATCTAGCCAAAAAGAAGTTCTTAGCGACTTGAACATAGAATTCGATTCCTGGTTCAGCGAAACTTCGATGGTTGACTCAGGTTCAATTGAAAAGATCCTTTCAATGCTCGAGGAGGCAAGTGCCTCTTATGAAAAAGATGGGGCTATTTGGTTAAAAAGCACAGAATATGGTGATGACAAGGACCGAGTATTAGTTAAATCAGATGGAGAGTACACATACCTGTTACCGGATGTTGCATATCATCTCGACAAATTAGTTAGAGCTGAACGTCTTGTAAATGTTTGGGGCGCTGATCACCATGGGTACATCCCACGCATGAAAGCGGCGATTGAATCTTTAGGGTATGAAGCTGAAAGGCTAGAAGTAGAAGTTACTCAAATGGTGAATCTTCAGCGTTCTGGAGAAGAAGTAAAACTTTCAAAACGAACAGGAGACATAGTAGAACTTTCAGAAGTTGTAAAAGAAGTTGGACCTGACGCTGCACGTTTTACGTATCTACTTCAATCCATTGAAACAACTCAGACATTTGATTTGGATTTGGTCTCTAAAAGAGTAAATGAAAATCCGATTTTTTATGTTCAATATGCATACGCCCGAATTCGGTCAATGATGAAAAAAGCTGATCAAATCGGTTTTAAGCCGTTGCCTCTTTCCGAGGTTGACCTGTCGAAACTTCAACATCACAGGGAACTGGTTTTGATCCGGTCGTTACATGAATTACCTGATGTTGTTGAGCGGGCTAGTCGCGAGCTGGCACCACATCAAATAACAACATGGTTGAGGGAATTTGCCGCAGATTTACATGGTTTCTATCACGACTGTCGTATTCTTGGTGATGATGTAGAACCTTCTTTAACACAGGCCCGTTTTCTGTTGATGAGGGGAGTTTTAGTCGGACTTGAGGTAGGAATGGAGTTGTTGGGCGTTAGCGCTCCTGCAGAAATGTGGCGTGATGACCTTGTTGAAGAAGGAGACGGCTGATGGCAGGTCCAATATCGCGTGATTTGTTGCCAGACACTACAGATATTTCATCTGGAGAACACACTCTTGTAGGGGGTTGTGACTTATTAGAGCTTGCTCATGAATTTGGTACGCCACTTTTCGTTTATGATGAAACACATTTGCGATCAAGATGTCGTGAAGCGGTGGAAGCATTTGATGGCAATGTTGCATACGCCACAAAAGCTTTTCTTTGTACAGAGATGGCAAGACTTGCTTATCAGGAAGGCATGAATCTTGACGTTGCAACCGGTGGGGAATTGTACATAGCTCGAAAAGCTGATGTCCCCGGCGAACGAATAGTAATGCATGGAAACAACAAGAGTTTCGAAGAGCTTGACATGGCTCTCAGGGAGAACGTAGGACGTATAGTCGTAGATTCTTTTAACGAAATTGATCGTTTGGAGGAATTGTGTGCAGACCTTAATAAGTCAACCAAAGTTCTTCTAAGGGTCACTCCCGGAGTAGAAGCGCATACTCATGAATTCGTTTCGACAGGACAAGAAGATTCAAAATTCGGATTTACAGTCAGATCAGGTGTAGCTGAAGAGGCCGTTGAGAGAGCTAGAAGTTCGAAACATTTGGAATTACTAGGATTACATGCCCATATTGGCAGTCAGGTTTTTGACGTCCAGCCATTCGCGAAAGCAGTCGGAGTATTAGCAGAATTTGCAGCTCCTTATGATTTCCCTGAGTTGGTTGTTGGGGGAGGCTTGGGAGTCCCTTATATAGAAGGAGAATCTGCTCCTTCCATACAAGAGTGGGCAGACGCTATTTTCGATGCTTGTGCAAAAGCTGGAGTTAAATCTTCAGTTGGTTCAGAGCCGGGGCGTTCCATAGTTGCTAGCGCAGCCGTAACCCTTTACACAGTGGGAACAATCAAAGAAATTCCTGGTTATAGAACCTATGTTTCGGTTGATGGCGGAATGAGCGACAATCCTAGACCAGCGCTTTACGGGTCTGGTTATGAGACTTTTCTGCCACGATCAAATCAAACGGAACGGCAAAGCTCAGTACGTCTTGTAGGTAAACATTGCGAATCTGGAGATGTTCTTATAAAAGAAGCATGGGTTCCTGAAGATCTGTCAGTAGGAGATATTCTTGCCACACCTGTAACGGGTGCTTATGGTCACTCAATGGGTTCGAATTACAATCAGATGCTTAGACCAGCAGTGGTTTTTGTGTCAGACGGATCTCCACGACTGGTTGTAGCCAGAGAATCATACGAAGATTTAGTAAGACGTGACATTTAACATATTAAAGAAGTTAAAACAGTACCTGACTACGGTCTTTCGCCAAGTACTGTATGAGTATGGAATTAGCTAATGTCAACATAGGGCTTCTAGGCTGCGGGACAGTCGGAACCTCTTTGTGTAAATTAATCGATGAGCAGAGCGAAGCTATTGCTGAACGCACAGGACTAACACTCAATGTTGTCATGGTGGCTGTCCGCGACGTTTCGCGATCGCGAGATGTTCCTATAGCCCCTTCTTTATTTACTGACGATTCGAATTTAGTCATTGAGAGTCCTGACGTGGATGTTGTCGTTGAAGTGATGGGAGGAATTAATCCATCTAAAGAACTGATTCTAAAAGCTCTTGAACTTGGGAAACCTGTCGTCACAGCAAACAAGGAACTTTTAGCTACTCATGGAGATGAGTTGTACTCTTTAGCTAAACAATCTGAAGTCGATCTTTTATTTGAAGCTGCTGTTGCAGCTGCGATCCCAATCATCCGTCCGTTGCGCGAATCCTTAGTAGGCGAACCAATTACACGAGTTATGGGAATAGTAAATGGAACCACGAATTTCATCCTTACGAAAATGGCTGAAGAGAATATGCCATACGCAGACGCTCTCGATGAAGCGCAAAAACTTGGTTATGCAGAAAGCGACCCAACAGCCGATGTTGAAGGTCATGATGCAGCTGCGAAAGCTGCAATAATTGCAAGTCTTGCATTCGGAGGTCAGGTCACACTCGGTGACGTCCATGTTGAGGGGATCACAAAAATAACCCCCGAAGACATAGATTTTGCTCACCGTTTGAACCATTGCATAAAGCTTTTAGCAATCGCAGAAAAACAAAAAATCGATGGTGAGGATGCTTTATGCGTTCGCGTTCATCCAAGCATGGTCCCTTTAACGCATCCTTTAGCCACGGTTCGAGAAAGCTTTAACGCAATTTTCGTTGAAGGTGATGCAATGGGAGAGTTGATGTTTTACGGAAGAGGTGCTGGGGGTGAACCTACGG
Organism: Acidimicrobiaceae bacterium; assembly: GCA_002716285.1. Lineage (GTDB taxonomy): Bacteria > Actinomycetota > Acidimicrobiia > Acidimicrobiales > MedAcidi-G1 > MedAcidi-G1. The sequence continues at coordinate 38,535 of PBAM01000002.1, read as the reverse complement.
CATCAGCGGTACTTGGCGACTTGATCGACGCTTCTTGCAATTTAAAAAGATCTAATAGTGCTTCAATTGGCGAATTCAAACCTATGAGAATTTCACCAATTGCAGATCTAGAAAGCCAGTATTTCTTAGAAGTGGAAGTTGATGACCAACCAGGTGTGCTCGCACAAGTGGCCACTGTTCTCGGAGAGCACCACGTCTCAATACGATCGATGGAACAAGAGGGTCTCGATAGTGAAGCAAGACTGATTTTTATTACGCATAAAGCTTTCGAGAGCGATTTTCAAGCAGCGAGCGATGCTTTGAATGAGCTAGAAACAGTTAGAAGTGTAGGTACTGTGCTCCGGGTAATTGGTATCGATTGAGTCGAGGGGTTCGAGTGAAGTACGTAAGTACAAGAGGTTCAGCGCCAGAAAAAAACTTTAGTGGAGCTTTGCTGACAGGCCTCGCCGATGATGGAGGACTATACGTTCCAGACGAATGGCCATCATTAAAAGGTTCAGGTAGTGGCGATTATTTAGAAACAGCCTTTGAGGTTATGAACCTTTTTACAGCAGAAAGCCTTAATCAGGTAACGTTAAAAAAAATTATAGACGAAGCCTATGAGTCTTTCGATGTGCATGAAGTTGTTCCTCTAATTGAATTAGATGAGCAAATTTTCCTGATGGAACTATTTCATGGGCCCACTCTTGCATTTAAAGATATAGCCCTCCAGCTGGTTGGTGGGCTATTTGATTACGAATTAAATAGCCGTGGAGAACATCTTACGATCGTAGGGGCAACTTCTGGAGATACGGGTTCTGCGGCAATTGAAGCTTGTAAAGATCGCCATAATCTAGACATCGTGATTCTTCACCCTTCGGACAGAGTTTCTGAGGTGCAGCGGAGACAGATGACTACAGTCGATTCTTTCAATGTCCATAATGTTGCCATTGAAGGAACTTTTGATGATTGTCAAGACTTGGTTAAAGCGATGTTTAACGATCTTGAATACAGAAACAAATTGAGATTAGGTGCTGTTAATTCAATTAACTGGGCGAGGGTCATGGCTCAGATTGTTTATTACGTGGTGGCTTCAGAAAGATTAGGTTCACACGATCAGCCAGTAATCTTTTCAGTTCCAACTGGAAATTTTGGAAATGTATTTGCTGGTCACGCAGCACGAAATTGCGGTCTAAATATCCCCAAATTATTGGTTGCAAGCAATAAAAACGATATTCTCACTCAATTTTTTACTTCAGCCGAAATGAAAATTGACGAAGTCATACCAACCCTTTCTCCAAGTATGGATATTCAAATCTCATCTAATTTGGAAAGACTCATTTTCGAATTATTTGAAAGAGACGGAATGAAGGTGAAGAACTTTTTAGAAAAGTTCCGGGCCGATGGAAACATTAGAGTCGACTCTGATATCGAGGCCAAGTTCTCCAATAGTTGGGCAGGGTACAGTTTCGATGACGAAGAAGTGATCAAGTGCATTTCTTCAGAATCAGAAAGATCAGGTATAATTCTTGACCCTCATTCTGCAGTAGGGGTTTTAGCTGCCCGTTCTCATCGAGATAAACAAATCGATCCTGATATTCCAATTGTTTCTTTGGCTACGGCACATCCAGCTAAATTTCCCAAAGCAGTCGAAAGAGCGTTGGGGGAGTGTCCACCTCTTCCAGATCGTCTAGCGGATTTACACGAGCGTCCTGAGTTCTTTACCCGACTGCCGAATGATTTAGAAATCGTGAAAGATCACGTGATTAGTTGCTCCAGAATAGATGAAAAATAAGTGAAGATGAAAAAGATTCTTGTCAGGACGAGAAAAGTATGAAATATGTTATTTGTGTGCCAGATGGTTGTGCTGACTTGCCAGTTCCGGAGCTCGACGGAAGGACTCCTTTAGAGGCAGCTAATATGCCGAATCTTGACTCTCTTGCCGCCAAAAGCACTCTAGGCAGGGCAGAAGTAATTCCAAGTGGTATGCCTCCGGGAAGTGATGTAGGCAACATGTCGATTTTTGGCTACGACCCAGGTCAATATCACACAGGACGCGCCCCGATCGAGGTTGCTGCGCTTGGAGTGAAATTAAGGCCAGACCAAACGGCGTTCAGGTGTAATTTTGTGAAAGTGGTTGATGGGGTGATGATTGGCTATGCAGGCGGGAACCCTTCTTCAGATGAGGCAGAGAAGGTTATTGCTCAATTAAATCGAGAATTAGGAAACCCTGACGAGGGTATTTCCTTTTTACAAGGTGTCAGCTTTCGTAATGCAATGATCGCCCCTATGGATTTCGTTGATGCAGTTTGTGTCCCTCCACATGATCTAACAGGTGATCCAGTTGTATTGCCGTCTGGAAGATCAGGACAAAAAATTTCTGAGCTTATGGCTGCATCTGAGAAAATATTGGCCGCATCTAGTCTAGGGGCAACGGGAATTTGGTTATGGGGCCAGGGAACGCAACCCCAATTGCCGTCATTTAGTGAAGTCAATGGAGTGAATGCAGGTTTAGTTACAGCAGTTGATCTTGTCAGAGGTATTGGAAAGTTAGCCGAAATGAAAGTGTGCGATATTCCGGGTGCAACCGGTTGGTACGACACAGATTATGAAGGGAAGAGAGATATGGCTCTAAGAGAACTGGAGCGCGGTTTAGACCTATTCATAATCCATGTTGAAGCTACTGATGAAGCTGGCCATGCTGGAAATGTTGAAGCTAAAGTCGAATCTCTCGAAAATTGGGATAGCCGGATTTTGAAAGGATTGATTTCCGGCTTAGAGGATTTAGGACCATGGAGAATGCTGATGCTCCCTGATCATGCAACTCCTTTGACGCTTCGAACGCATACGCCTGATCCTGTTCCGTATCTCCTGTTTGATTCAGAAAAAGATTCAGATGGTGGTGTTTTCACTGAGATTGGCGTTTCGGAGATGCCTTTGACGCAGGGACATCAGCTCATGAAAGCTCTTTTAGCCAACTAAATAAAAGGTTTTTGAAGGAAAAAATACAAAAACTGGTTTTAACTAAGTTTTTGTGTTGTCGACTACTTGAGCTTCGCATACAGTACTAGATGTCGTTAAGGCCAAGGGCCTGATTGACATTCATCAGATCTGATGGTTACACGAGTGTACGACCCAGAGCGTGTTTCGTTTTAACGACAATTCAATTTCGGTGTTAAACCAATTTTCTAGAGAGGTTTGACCCACAACACACAGAACACAGAGGTGTTTAAGTATGGACTCGACTGAGTTACAAAGCGATTCATTGGAAGCCAAAGGGCGAGATGAACTTATTACGATTGCCACGGCTTTAGGAGGGAAACCTGCTTCACGTGCCAGAAAAGCGGAGATAGTTGAGTTGATCCTTGATTTGGCTTCTGGAGGTACTTCTTCCACTTCAAAAACTGAAGAGTCGGAAAAAGAGACAGCTACAAGTACAAGTGATCAAGAAGCAACTACAGAGGATCAAGAAGAACCGCCAGCTGATTGGGAGGTTGCTCTCAAGAATGAAGTTGAGGAAGAAAGCAAGGACGAGGATTCCAGCAAGTCTGTGAAACCTGAAACTTCGAATAACACTAGTAGTAGCAGAACATCTTCAAGTAAAGATTCTGAATCAAGAAGTTCTAGCAACAATCGAGAAAAACGTAGTAATGAATTCACGGAACCAGGAAACCGCCGCCGCCGCCGTCGTGGCAGACCAGATGGTCAAGATGATTCCTGGGATGGTGAACCTGTTTCGATAGAAGGTTATTTGGATCTACGTAATGAAGGCTATGGCTTTTTGAGAACAACAGGATTTCGCCCTTCAAAACAAGACGCTTATGTGGCCGTGAAACAGGTCAAGCAATTTGACCTTCGACGCGGAGACTACTTGGTTGGTGGGGCAAGACCGGCAAATAGAAGCGAAAAAAACCCTGCTTTATTGAGATTAGACACTGTAAATGGAAACCCGCCCGAAGATGCGCTGAAACGCCCTCATTTCGAAGACCTGACACCTCTCTTTCCGGATGAACGGTTAAATCTCGAATTAGCTGCCGACCCATCTAATATGACCGCTCGCATCGTTGACCTATTATCCCCAATAGGTAAGGGACAAAGAGGCCTTATCGTCTCACCGCCGAAGGCCGGTAAGACAACAATCATGAAACAAATTGCTAGATCAATAGAGACAAATAACCCTGAAGTTAAACTGATTGTATTGCTGGTTGACGAAAGACCTGAAGAAGTCACTGATATGAAAAGGTGGCTTATCAATGGTGAAGTTGCCGCTTCAACTTTTGACAGACCGGCTGAAGAGCACACTGCTATTGCCGAAGTAACCATAGAGAGAGCTCGAAGACTTGTTGAATATGGTGAAGACGTAGTGATCATTCTTGATGGAATCACACGATTAGCTAGAGCGTATAATTTGGCCGCTCCAGCGACAGGCCGAATCATGTCTGGTGGTGTTGATAGTGGGGCTTTGTATCCACCCAAGAAATTTTTTGGTGCTGCCAGAAATGTTGAAGAAGGTGGCTCTTTGACTATTTTGGCCACAGCTTTAGTGGAAACAGGATCAAAGATGGATGAAGTAATTTTCGAAGAGTTCAAAGGAACAGGAAACATGGAGCTTCGTTTGGATCGAAGAATAGCTGAAAGACGCGTGTATCCCGCTATTGACGTGAATGCCTCATCAACTCGTCATGAAGAACTCTTATTTGATCGCAAGCAATTAAACCAAGTGTGGAAATTAAGACGAGTTTTAAATGGTTTGGCATCAGATGGGGATAATGGTTCAGGTGCAGGCCTGGAGCTACTCATTGATCGACTAAAGACTTTTCCTAATAATGATGAATTTTTGGCAGAAGTTGCTAAAGGTCCGTCAATTGAAGCTTCTTGAATTTAAATGAAGGTTGCTAATAGTAAACAATTCCAACAGACTGGACTGCTATGAGATCTGAAATACATCCTGAATATAGAACAGTTGCGTTCCAAGACGCTAGAGAAGGAACCACCTTTTTGATTCCTTCAACGGCTGAGACCGCAGAAACAACACTTGTTGACGGGGTTGAGTACCCGTTGGTCAAAGTTGAAGTTTCATCTGCGAGTCATCCGTTCTTCACCGGCAAAATGCAGATTATTGATACAGCTGGTCGAGTTGAAAGATTTGAACGTAGGTACGGCAAAGGTCGTAAAAAGGGTTCTGAGTAGAAACTAGCTACAGATAATACTTGTAGAAAATTGCCTTTAGACGAAGAACAACGGTTATCTCTAAACCGAAGTAAATTACGAAAAATTCTTTCCGGAGAAAATAGTCAAGAATTCGGAAATTTGACAGATGCCTCTGGAAATGGAATTCGGAACAACTCGACCTTATGGGTAATAGCTGACGAAGAAACCCCAGAAAGCCTGCTGGGTGCCTCTCTCCTAGAGTTAACCACTAAGGATGAACTTGACTTGGTTATCTTTTTCGAGAATCTGCAAAACGCTCGAGTAACACAAAGACGGGCAAGTGTTTTGAATCCACCACCCAGCATTTTCTTCCTTTCTGATGGGGAGCCTGTTCCTGTGGAACCTATCGCTATCGCAGGTAGAGACAATGTGCAAACTGCACCTTCTGAGTTTGACGAACTGTGTTTGAAATTTGGACTGAAATCAATTTGTGAGTGTGGAACATGGAAGGGTGAGATTTTAGGACTTGAAGTAATGAGAGTCACTGATGGGGAAATTGAAGTGGGAGTTGGGAAGTTTGACCGCGAAGCTAATTCACTAATGGGTAGCGACAGGCCGTTATCAGAAGTTCTTGCATCAGCAGTAGAGATTGTGAGCTCTTCTCGAAATCCAGGATCTGGGCTCCATCCACTATCGAGACTCGCACGAGAAAGATGGCTTAGAGCAGATGCCTTAGCTAATCCAGAAATGTTTGGTTTTGAAAATCTGACTTGCGTTGATCCACCCAGAGAAAGGGAGTCATTACGTGAGACGATGCCAGCAGCAGCAATCGGTATTGACAAGACGGGTGAAAGGGTTCTTATTGTTTTCTCAGTTGGTGTTGATATTTGCCTGGTTTCATTTATTGCAGATCTAATTTCGATTGAACGACCGGACCGTGTTGAAGTGGTACTTCCTGAGAAAGATATTTTAGTTCCGGTGGAAAAATGCCTTAGCTATTTAGATGTTCCTTTAAATATCAAAGGGGTTGTAGGAGGATGGGAAACACCAACTGTTTAAATTGTTTTTGTGTAAAAGCAGAATGCGATATTGCAGCAAGTCACATACCGGTACCCTGAATTAATGATCGATCAAGTAAAAGCTTTGATTTCCGAGTTTGAAGATGTCGAAAAACGACTAGCTGACCCTGAGGTCGTTTCTGATCCAAAGTTATTAGAAACTCTTGGTCGAAGGCATAAAGAGTTAGGAAATGCCCTTTCAGCTGGACGACCTCTTCAAGCCGCATATGGAAATCTTGAGACCGCAAAAGAATTGATGGACGTAACTGAAGGTGATGAACGTGATCAGCTTCAAGAGGAATTAACAGAATTAAAGAGTGAGATTGCAGAATTAGAAACCCAGTTACGAGTTTTCTTGTTGCCACAAGACCCGAATGACGGAAGGACAGTAATTATAGAAATTAGAGGTGCAGAGGGTGGAGAAGAAGCTAATCTTTTCGCACGCAATCTGAGAGACATGTATGTAGCTATTGCCACCACCAAAGGGTGGACCGTTGAACCTCTTGAGAGCAAAGAATCTGACATGGGTGGATTCACAGAAGTGGTTTTTTTAATCCGAGGTGAAACAGCTTGGACTCACTTAAAACACGAAGGAGGAGTTCATCGTGTTCAAAGAGTGCCCGCCACGGAAACTCAAGGGCGCGTGCATACATCATCTGCAACTGTGACCGTCCTGCCGGAAGCAGATGAAGTAGAGATAGCTATAGAAGAAAAAGATTTACAGGTGGATGTTTATAGGTCGTCTGGTCCCGGTGGACAGTCGGTTAACACTACAGATTCGGCTGTTCGTATTACTCACCTGCCAACCGGTTTAGTTGTAACTATGCAAGATGAGAAAAGTCAACTTCAGAACAAAACAAAAGCTTTACGTGTTCTCAGAGCCAGGTTGTTCCAGATCGAACAGGAACGCCAGCAGTCAGAGGCGGCATCAGCTAGACGAGATCAAGTAGGCGGCGGCGGAAGATCAGAAAAAATAAGAACCTATAATTTTAAAGAAAATCGGGTTACAGATCATCGAATAGGCCTTACTCTGCACCGCCTAGACAGGATTCTCGCAGGAGACCTTGATGAGGTTGTCGAAGCTTTACTCATAGCAGAAAGAGATCGACAACTAGCTGAGAGTTTTGATTAATCGGCAGCATCAATGGATAGAGAGTTTTTTAGTCAAGATGCGTCGGTGAACTGGGAGGAATTACTCTCTGAAACAGGGCGAATACTTAATGGTGATAATGCTGAACTTGAAGCTAAATGGATGATTGAGGAAGTTTCCGGAGTAAAAGATTCAGACGACTATAAAGAACAAGCTAAACCTATTCAGTTAAAAAGATTGAATAGTTTGATTGAGAGGAGAGTAGCCGGTGAACCTCTTCAGTATGTTCTTGGTAGGTGGCAGTTTCGAGAACTAGATTTATTTGTAGACAACAGGGTTTTGATACCGCGACCAGAGACCGAAATGTTAGTTGGATACGCATTGGAAGAATGTGCGATCAAGAAGAGTGATTTAGATGCAACGCAATCTTTAAACGTCGTAGATTTAGGTTGCGGTTCAGGTGCTATAGGACTTTCGATAGTTAGAGAGACCCAAAATGTGTCCGTGTGGTGTACAGACATTTCAGAAGGAGCTATTTCAGTTGCTCGTGCCAATCTTGCAGGTTTGGGAATGGCGGGTCAACGGGTTTCGATTAGTCGAGGATCTTGGTTTGAAGCTTTGCCAGAAGAAATGTTAGGAAAATTTGACATTATTATTTCTAATCCTCCTTATATAGGCGACAGCGAAGAATTGCCACTAGAAGTGAGTGAATGGGAACCTTCTCCATCTTTACGCTCCGGACCCTTAGGAACAGAGGATTTAAGTTTTCTATTAAATAATTCGATTGAGTGGTTGTCCGCGGAGGGACAATTAATTTTAGAATTAGCGCCTATGCAGGCAGATGCAATGGTTAAAGAGGCTAAGAATCTAAATTTTAGAGAAGTTCAGTTGCGACATGACTTGACAGGTCGAGAGCGTGTTTTAATGGCAAAAAAACCGCTATGAATTATTTCTTGGATTTAGATTCAGATTTTGAGTCAGCAGTTTCTGAGGCTTCTCGAGTATTGAAAGAGGGGAGATTAGTTCTGCTTCCAACTGACACAGTCTATGGAGTAGCGGCCATACCGACTAATAAGAGTGCTGTTGAAGAGATATTTCAACGCAAAAATCGTTTAGATGATCAAGCGTGCGCTGTTCTGGTTTCAGAGGCTTCGCAAGCTTCAGAGCTTGTTGTTTCTTCAGCAGAGTTTGAACTTTTATCCCAAAGATTTTGGCCAGGGCCACTCACAGTTGTAATTGAACGCGCAAAACATTTGGATTACTTCTTAGGTGGTGATGAAAGCTCGATAGGGGTTAGGTGCCCTGATCATGGTTTTGTTCGATCTTTAACAGAGGTTGTAGGGCCTTTAGCTGTTACATCAGCAAATCGTTCAGGTGTAGAAACGCCAGAAAACGCTAAGGAAGCAGCAGAACAATTAGGTGAAAATTTGTTGGTAGTAGATGGGGGAAAGTGTAAGGGTAAACCATCAACCGTTGTTAATTTATTGGCAAATGAAACTGAGATTCTTCGAGAAGGGGCTTTAGGCTCAGAAGATCTAATCGCTGCAGGTCTTCGGCTGCATGAAGGCTAGTCTATTGTCATGAAAGTAATAGCAATTGGGTGTGATCACGCAGGTTATGAGCTTAAAGAACGTCTGAAGAGTGAACTTAGTGAAATGGGTCATGAAGTTATTGACTGTGGTACGGACTCAACCGAACGAGTTGATTACCCTGACTACGGATTTGCAGTTGGCACAAAGGTTTCGGAAGGTCCCGCAGATTTAGGAGTTGCGGTTTGCGGTTCTGGTATCGGAATTGGAATAGCAGCAAACAAAGTTTCTGGTATCAGAGCAGCGACTGTAAATGATGTCGAAACTGCAAAGTGGGCGAAGGCTCACAATAATGCAAATGTTCTCTGTTTTGGAGAACGTCTGATTGATCCAGAAGTTGCTGTTGAGGCAGTGAGTGCGTGGTTAAATGAAGAATTTGAAGGTGGACGCCACGAAGCACGAGTAGCCAAGCTTGACTCCAAGATCGACCCCTAAAGGCTGGTTTATAAATGGCATTCGTGAACAGTATTCGTTCTGTTGTCAAGTTGCGGAAGTTGGAGATCAACAGAACAAAACGACTTCTTAGAAAAGCTGCAAACGTTGAAGATCTGAGGAAATTGGCTAAACGGCGTCTCCCAATAGGAGTTTTTGACTATATAGACGGTGGTGCAGAAGATGAAATCACGTTGCGAAAAAATGTCGAAGCTTACAGAAAGGTTTCATTCAAACCCAGAGTATTAAGAGACATGGCGAATATCGATACGTCCACTTCTTTGTTCGGCCGTAAGCTGGCTTTCCCCCTTGTTCTGGCACCAACAGGTTTCACTCGAATCGCAAATTCTGAAGGAGAATTAGCGGTTGTTAAGGCAGCAACTCGGGCGGGTATTCCATTTACCTTGTCAACAATGGCCACACGTTCCATAGAGGAATGTGCCTCAGTAGCCGAAAGCGATACTCGTCTTTGGTTTCAGATATACACGTGGAGGGACCGATCTGTTGTTAAAAACCTTGTTGAAAGAGCCGACGCTGCAGGTTTCGAAGCAGTGTGTCTCACCGTTGACACTGCAGTTCTTGGACGCCGAGAGCGTGATGTGCGACGAGGATTTACTTTGCCACCTGAAGTCGGTCTTGGAACGATTATTGATGGTGTGAAAAATCCGGGCTGGACATGGGATTTTTTAACAGCGGATCCGATCCGTTTCGCAAATGTTGAAGGCCTCACTTCTATTGACGGTTCAACAGCAGTTGATCTTGCAGAACATATGAAATCCCAGTTCGATCCCGGCCTTTCTTGGAAGGATGTGGAATGGCTTAGATCGATCTGGAAAGGGCCAATTTTGATAAAAGGAATTCAAACTGTCGAGGATGCTTTAATTGCCGTTGATTCAGGTGTGGAGGCAATTGCAATTTCTAATCACGGAGGAAGACAATTGGATGAGGCGCCTGCGCCATTCGATCTACTGCCAGAAGTTGCTGAAGCGGTTCGAGACCGTTTAGAGATCATTTGTGACGGTGGAGTCCGTAGAGGTTCAGACATAGTGAAGGCGGTTTCGCTAGGAGCTAATGCGGTGATGGCTGGAAGACCTTACCTTTATGCTCTCGCAGCATGTGGTGAAAGTGGAGTTGACCATGTTCTTGATCTGCTTCATGAAGGGGTTGAAAGAACAATGGCTTTAACCGGAGCTGCTTCAGTTGATGACTTGACGAAAGAATTAATCAGCAGAACAAAATAAGAAAGCCGTACTTATCGATCTTTCGGATGATTTTTTCCATCAATTGTGGGTATTTTTTTGTAATCCGCAGGGTTAAATTCTTCAATACAACCTGTGTTGTATGAGAATTCTTCTGGAACGGAACGTCTTTGATGGTGTGTGTAGATTCCGCACCTAGAACAGAAGAAGTGTCGAGCTTGCATCGTATTAAAGCGGTATTCAGTTAAAAACTCTGCCCCCTCTAGAATCGTGAGGTTATCCAACAATACTGAACCGACTATTGCCCCTTTTCGTCTGCAGATACTGCAGTTACATCGTCGAAGGTTTTCGAAACCTTTGGGTAGCTTTAACTCCAGTTGGACTGATCCGCAATGACAAGATGAAGTTACAATTTTCTCCATTGTATTATTGTAATCACGTTAGTTCCCGACAGGGGCTTCAAGGATTCCTACAAGCATGTCAATCAAGTTTTCTTTATATTCCGAATTATTCAACAACATTTGCACCCTAGCTTCTAAAGAACGAGCCCTTTCTGAAAGAGATGAAGTCATTAACTGCATCATTGCAATAAGACGTTCCTGTCTAACTGGGATCGGTAGGGACACGGGTCTACTCTCGAGCAACTCCAGAGCTTTAGCGAGATGAGGCGAAGAAAGATTTCCAGAAAGACTCCTCCAGTTTGAGAATTGATCTGACAACTGGGAAATTATTTGAAGGTAACGACATCCGCTTTGAGTATCTAGGCAACTAACCATCGGAACCACTAGAGAATCCACTAGCGCTCTAGTGGGGGACTGCTCATCAAGAGACAAGAGAAGTTCTCCTCTGTGTTCATCGATAGGTTGACCGTGTGAGGTGAGAATCCCTTCAAGTAGACCTTCTCTTGAACCAAAGTGATATGTAACAGCAGAGGTATTTCGCTGGTCAGCAGCAACTACGATTTCTTGAACTTGAACTTGCCAAATCCCTTTTAGCGCAAAAAGTCTTTCGGCTTCTAAGAGCAGTTGTTCGCGTGTCTTGACGCTACTTCTAGGCACCTATCCGAGTGGCAATAGAGCATTTGAAGGTAGAACTGAAACCGATATGTCTTCTGGAAGCTCATACTGGAAGTCAGGAAACCTCCTTTGCGCTTCTGCTCGATAGCGGTCTGTTGAATGAATAGGATCCTTATCGAATTCAGGGATTACACGTTGTCCAAAAACTTCAAGCATTTCTAGAACTTGATCATGAGCCATTCCTTCAATTGGCAATCCGAACACAACTTGATCACAACCTACTTCTTGATAGCGAACTAGTTGTTCACAAACTTCTTCAGGTGTTCCACAAAGCATGTAGCCCTCATCGATTGCCCAATCAAGCGCTTCATCAGTCCAGTTCGGATCTATTGGGGCATCAGGCCAAACCACAGCGTCGGGGGATTTTGGCATCGTGTCGTGATACATGTTGACCATGGTCACTAAGTAGCCCCTCCCTTTTGTTTTAGCGATCGCTCTTGCTTCATCTCGATTTTCAAGGCAAATAACAGCATTGGTCATCATGACATTGTCATTTTTAAACTGACCAATTTGCTCTACGGGATCCTGAATTGCTTCCTTGTATGCGTCGACACGTCCTTTGAGGTTATGAATAGGTTCGAAGTTGAAAGCTATGGCACCTATACCAAGTGACCCTGCTTTTGCAAATGTTGGGGGGTTTCCGCAAGCCACCCAAAGAGGGGGGTGTCCTTTGCCGTATGGTTTTGGAAGAATATTGTGTGGAGTTGGAACAGTAAAAAATTCTCCTTTGAAGTCGTAATCTCTCTGTTCCCACATACGGGGTATTTCACGAATAACTTCATCCCATTGCGCCTTAGTTTCACTTGGATCAGCGACATTAAAACTCAGAAGTTCGTGGCTTCCCGCGCCACGTCCTGTTCCAAATTCAAAGCGATTTTCTGTTACGTGATCAAGCATCGCGGCTCTTTCGGCAATACGGACCGGATGTTCTTTATTTGTCGGCAAGCTGGTGATCGCTGAACCAAGATGTATGTAGTCCGTTTGAGCTGCCACCCAACCCATTAATGGTGAGGGAGCGGACATGTGGCTGTATTCAGTAAGAGCATGATGCTCGCCAAACCACATGTATTTCCAGTTGTTTTTATCAGCGACGACCCCGTAACTTGCTTCGCGCATTAGTTCGGTGTGCTCTGATTCTGTGTCGTGGGCGGCAGGTCCAGGTATGTAACCGTTACTAAAAATTCCGAATTCCATGGAAACCCCTTTATTTAATGGCTTCCATTAGTATGTCTGATTTTGACTCTTATGTCAAGGCCAAGGGTGTGGTTGCTTGTATGTTCAAAATGTAAGAAACGATTTTGAGAAATTTATATGAGAACTCAACTTGTAATATCAGGCCAGGAATTACGGATATCTGATGAAGAAACCCTTGTGGGTTCTTGGAAAAAAAGTTTGGAAAAAGAGCCAGAACGAAAACTGTTTTCTTTCGATGGTCGTGAAATAGATCGGGGGACTTTTTTAGATTTGACTTCCAAAACAGCATCGGATTTAGCCAATTCCGGTCTTATTCCTGGGGATCGTATTCTAATTTCCGGAGAAAATTCACTGGATTTAGTCATTGCCCACGTTGCGTGTTTAAGACTCGGTCTCATCATCGTGCCTGTTAATAGCTCTTACAGGGAGGCCGAACTGAAATTTCTTATCGAAGATGCTAGGCCACGTGCAGCCTTAGTAGATCAGAAAGAATGGCACAAACTTTTAAATTCAATAGATTCTGATTTATTTATTTCATCTACAGCAGTTGAAACAAGAAGTGGTCGCAGGCCAGATTTGGATCTTGCCAAACCGGACGATCCAGCTTTGATTGCATACACATCAGGGACTACAGGCAAACCAAAAGGAGCCATCCATAGTCAGAGATCCTTATTAGCCGGAGCCCTTTCAGTTGCTCGCGCATGGGAATGGACAGAATCAGATTGTCTCTTATTGTGTCTCCCTTTATTCCATATTCATGGAATGGGTATTGGCTTACACGGAACATTACTTGTTGGAGGCTCAGCGGTTCTGCAGAAAGGTTTTGACAAAGATTTGGTCTTTTCCGAGATGGCTACGAATAATTGCTCAATGTTTTTCGGGGTACCAACCATGTACCACAGGCTTGTTGAGGATGAAAGAGTCAGTCAACTAGCTTCATTACGCTTATGCGTTTCTGGCTCTGCACCTTTACCAGCAGATCTGCATCAACAGTTAAAAGATAAAGGAGGAGTTGACGTACTCGAACGTTACGGAACCACTGAGACGATGCTGACGATTTCCAACCCTTATTCAGGTGAACGACGTGCTGGTTCAGTTGGATTTCCTCTGCCAGGTGTAGAGATTCAAATAGACCCAGAAAGTAAAGAGATACTAGTTCGTGGTGAATCTGTTTTTAAAGGGTATTGGTCGAAAGAGCAAGAAACTAATGAGTCTTTTAAAGAAGGGTGGTTCAAAACAGGTGACGTAGCAGAGATTGCTGATGATGATTACGTATCAATCAACGGCCGCATTAAAGAGATGATAATTACTGGTGGATTAAATGTTTACCCTCAAGAAGTTGATGAAGTAATACAGTTGCACCCCGATATTGCTGAAGCGGCAGTGTCAGGGATGAAATCTCAAGAGTGGGGAGAGGAAGTTGTAGCTTGGATCGTAATGGAAGAAGGAATTGACAGTATTAATATCGACGAAGTCAGAAAATATGCCTCACAACATTTAGCTTCTTACAAAATTCCTAAAAGATTAGTAATTGTGAAAGAATTGCCTAGGAACTCACTTGGTAAGATTTTGCGACACGAGTTAAAAGAAAAAGGGGTTATTGATGGAAAGTGAAAATAGTCCGAGTCATGTGGCATTTTATTTTGACGTCATGTGTCCATGGGCATATCAAACATCGATTTGGATGCGTGAAGTTAGAGACAGGTTAAACATAGAAGTTGACTGGTGCTTTTTTAGTCTCGAAGAAATTAATAGAGATGAAGGCAAGAAACACCCATGGGAACGTGAATGGTCTTATGGATGGTCAATGATGCGAATAGGAGCGTTTCTTAAAAGAATTGACCCAGCTCTAAATGATGCTTGGTATTTGAAATCCGGAACAGCTCTCCATATAGAGGGGCGTAAACCCCATGATCCTGATGTAGCTCGCTTGCTACTGACAGAAATGGATCAAGACCCACAGATAGTTGAAGAAGCACTTGCCGACCTGACAACACATGATGATGTGAAAAGAGATCACGAACTCGTCGTATCTTTAGGAGGTTTCGGCGTTCCAACACTTGTTTTTAGCAACAATGAAAGGATCTTCGGACCGGTATTAATAAATCCTCCAACAGGTGAAAAGGCGGAAAAATTATGGCACTTAGTAACTGGATGGCTGGAATTTCCTCATTTGTACGAGATGCAAAGACCTAAAATGCCTCTTGATCTTGAAATAATAAGCGACACATTCAACCCTTATGTTGAAGCAAGAGATTGGGAAACAAGAGCGGATCCAACACCGTAAATAGGAGTGAAAATGAGTATAAACAAAACCCAGATTGTTGAAGGACTCAATCAGATTTGGGGAAAATGGAGTCATTTCGGCTCAGAATTGAATGAAGACCAGTGGCAAACATCAAGCCGTCTTCCTGGTTGGACTGTTAAAGACAACTTGTCTCACATCGTCGGAGGTGAATATATGTTGAGTGGCCGAAAACTGCCAGAAGCAGAAGTATCAGCCGAGCATGTAAAAAATCCGGTAGGAGAGGCAAACGAAAAAGCACTTCATAGTTTCCGTGAAAAACAGGGTAATGAGGTTCTCGCGTTGTTCAATGAAATAACAGCTGAACGATTTCAAGTCTTGTCAGAAATGAGTGAAGAAGAATTTCAAGCTGTCGGGTGGACACCTGCTGGAGAAGCACCATATGGAAGGTTTATGCAAATCAGAGTCTATGATGCATGGTTGCATATGCAAGATTGTAGGGAACCTCTAGGCCTTCCTGGAGATGAGGATGGTTTACCGGCCGAAATCGCAATTGATGAAGTTTCTTCCGCTGCTGGATACATAGTTGGCAAAAAAGGCGGAGCCCCAGAAGGCAGCCGTGTTCAAATCCTTATTTCAGGACCTATTGAGAGAACTCTAAGAGTTGAAGTGAAGGAAGGGCGGGCATCACTAGTGGAAACTTTCGACGAAGACCCAACTAGTACTTTGACATTGTCATCATTAGATTTCACCGCTTTAACGGGAGGACGTGACGATTCGACAATGTACATAGAAGATGGTCGGGTAGTTCTAGGTGGTGATCTGGAAGTAGCGAGACGAATAGCAGAAAACCTTGCTTATACGATTTAGGAGGATTTAAAGATGTCTTTTCGTCAAAAGCTTTTAAACATACCTGAAATTGAAGATTCCCTGCCTGGACGCTCAACGCCGATCTCTATATCAGGCGTACATGCATTAAATGGCAAAACGATTACGCCACCTTTTTCGGAAGAGATGGGTTCATTGATAGTTGGAATGGGTTGTTTCTGGGGAGCGGAAAGAGTTTTTTGGCAACTGGATGGGGTATGGGTTACGGCAGTTGGATACAGCGGTGGACATACACCTAATCCGACTTATGAAGAAGTTTGCTCAGGGTTAACTGGACATGCAGAGGTTGTGTTGGTGGTCTTCCAGAAAGAATTGCTTGATTTAGAAGATTTATTAAAGATTTTCTGGGAAAGTCATGATCCAACTCAAGGGATGAGACAAGGAAATGACATCGGCACACAATACAGGTCAGGAATTTGGGTGACGGATCGAGATCAGTTAGTCAAGACTGAAAAAAGTCTTAAAGCCTATGAAGAATCATTACTCGTTTCTGGTTTTGAGGAGATCAAAACCACGGTAGAAGTTCAAAAAGATTTTTACTATGCGGAGGAATACCACCAACAATATTTACATAAGAACCCGAATGGATACTGTGGCATTGCTGGAACAGGAGTGCTTTGCAAGTAGATAATCAAAATTTCGGACACAGCCATTCCATCTTTAAAAAGTCTCAATTATGTCTTTGTGATTTAGGCTTCCCTATAGGGGGAAATGATGAGTGAATTTTTACTTGATCAAAAATTGGTTGATCGATTAGTCGCAGATATGGAGTATGAGTTAGACAGAAAAGCTCCACCAGAAAATTTCCCTCAGTTCCCCGATATTCCTTCAGCTCGCTATACGAATGAAGATTTTTATGATTTAGAACAAAAATATTTATGGAATAACAGTTGGTTGGTAGCGGGCCGAGTTGAAGACATACCTGATTCGGGAAATTATTTTCTATTCGAAGAGACCGGAATCCCGTTAATAGTGGTGAGAGGGAATGATAATAAAATTCGTTGTTTTTCAAATACATGCAGACATCGCGGAGCGCCAGTAGTANGAGAGAAAGAAGGNACTATACGCCNTTTGCAGTGTCAGTATCATTCGTGGACATACGGAATNGACAACGGAGANCTTTTGGCGGTACCAGACGAAAGGGATTTCGTTGATCTTTGTAAGGAAGATCGNGGATTGCCGGAAATAAGTTGTGACACTTGGGGAGGATGGATTTGGATAAATGTAAATCCAGATGCATCTCCTTTAATTGATTTTTTAGGAAAGATTCCAGAAGAAATGGAACAGTACCAATGCGAGAACCTTCGTTTAGTGGGTACAGATCACCGCGAAGTCAATTGCAACTGGAAAGTTGCAATTGAAGCATTTCAAGAGGTCTATCATTTCCGTTTCATACATGATCGAGGGGGATGGACAAGCCTCGACTCGCGTGGAGGAACAATGGGCCTCCTAAAACATGGCAATTCCAGAATGGTCGTTCCACGTTCAAAACAAATGGTAGAGAAGCTTGAAATGGAATCATGGAAAGATTTTAAGATAGTGAAAGACCCATTAGGACTTGAAAATATCTCTACAGTGCATCCCATCGTCCATTGCACTAGCTATTCATTTACTATTTTCCCAAATTTCATTACACCCTTAGCAGCAACAGGCTTTCCCGTAATGCTCTTTTTCCCTGCAGGTATTGATAAAACTAGGATCCGCATATATCACTACGCTCCAGATTGGGGAGATGGAGACCCTCCAGAAGCATGGAAACAACGAATAGCTGAATTTGCTGGAGTGATTGATGAGGATGTTTGGAATCTTGATGCAATGCAGAAAGCTTTGGAGTCTCCAACTTATGACGGAACACCTTTGTGTTATCAGGAAAGACGGATATACAACATGCAAGAAGTCATAGACCGTGTAATAGGGGTTGAACGAATTCCAGCAGATATGACTNTTGCCCAGCTTCTAGACAAATTTATTGAGGAATAAATTTAGGGACTAATTATTCCCGTTTTTTTGAGATTCTCTAGTTCTGTTTCGCTGAGCCCAAGTTCTTCAGTAAGAACCTCATTTGTATGTTCTCCGATCCATGGGACCCTCATTTCAGGTCCTTCAGATACTTTTGACATTTTTATCGGATTTCCAGGTATCAGAATGGGCTCGTTTATTCCATCTGTCCTAGGTAATGCCACAATCATATTTCTTTCTTCTAAATGTTTGTCTTTAACAACTTCAGGAGCTGTTAAAACAGGTCCTGAAGCCACGTTCGCTTCAGCGAGCAAACTCGAAGTCTCAGATCTGGTTTGATTTTCAGACCATTTTTCCAAGGCAGGAATGATTTCAGAATTTAAATGTTCTCCCCAACCTGTGCGTTCTTCGAAACGTGAGTCCCCGATCCAGTCGGGCCTACCGATCAAATTTGCTAGGTTTTCGAATTGATGCTCTCGCACGAATTGAAGAACTAAATAGCCGTCGCTGCAACGGAAAGGAGCTATCACATAAGGAGCTGGATTCGGTTCACGCGAGATGCCCATTGAATGGAAATTGATAGCAACATCAGCTAAAGATGCCATGCAATCAAACATAGCTAGGTCTATGTACTGGCCTTCACCTGTAGTCTCTCTATGCCGTAGAGCAGCGAGTATCCCGATCACACCGAATAAACTCGTTGCAATATCACCCACAGCGCCCATCGGGTTTACTACGGGAGGCTCTCCTTCACGGCGTTTGAAATCGTAAAGGCCTGACATTGCCTCAGCGACAGAATTGTAAGCAGGCCAGTTTTGGTAAGGCGAATTGCCGGAGTTCCCAAAACCTGAAATAGATATAACAATTACATTTGGGTATTTAGAGTTGATCGACTTGTAATCAAGTCCAAATTTTCCCATCGTCCCGGGTTTAAAATTGTCGCCCACTACATCAAAATTCGGGACTAAACGAAGAAAAAGATCCTGACCTTCTGATGTTGAGAGGTCGATCCCAACGCTTTTTTTATTCAAGTTGTTTCGAAGAAAAGTAGCACCAACAGGTCTTCCAGAAGGATCGTCCATAGAAGGCAAGGCGCCGCGTGCAGACTCTCCGTTAACNGGGTGCTCGATTTTCACCACTTCAGCACCTAATCGGGCTAGTAATTGAGTCGCGAAGGGTAGAGCTTGCATCTGTTCAGCAGCAAGTATTTTTACACCATCGAGTGGTTTTCCGTACTTTGCGGCCTCCTCGTTTGATATCTCTCCTAAATCCATTAAACACTCCTTGTGTCGGGAGAATAAAGATTTAAGCCTAGGATACTTCCTTAAGGTTCATTGGATTGGATTAAGTTGATTCTTACTAATTCAAAAATAGGCAATTGGGGGCTTAATCATGGGAGTCCATGGAATTATTTCATATGGCGCCTACATACCTAGAGGTTGCCTGCTGCGTTCATCGATAGNTGAATTCACAGGCAAAGGGTCAAATCAGGGCGCTAGATCGGTTGCATCGTATGATGAAAATACCACCACTATGGGAGTCGAAGCTGCTCGAAATGCTTTAAAAGATGCAGAAACGGATCCGAAAAAGCTTTGGTTCTCAACTGTTCTCCCTGCATACATGGATAAAACAAACGCAACAAATATCCACTCAGCCCTTCAATTGGACGATTTTGTGGAAGCGGTCGACTTTGGGAATTCAACCCGTTCAGCAATAGGAGCTTTAACTAATGCTTTAGAAAGTGACGTTTCAACTCTGGTAGTTACGGCAGATTTAAGAACAGGACCATCAGGTGGGACTGAAGAATCGTCCGGTGGAGACGCTTCTACCGCTCTATTGATCGGTACAGANNAACAAGGAGTTTTANTAGCAGAATATTTAGGCGGAGTTNCAGTAACNTCTGATTTCACTGACAGATGGCGNGTGCCAGGAAGTTCTTATTCTCAAGTGTGGGAAGAGCGGTTTGGGGAACAGGCATACAGGCCACTGGTTGACAGAGCTTGGAGTGAAGCTTTAAAGAAAGTCGATATGAAAACCGAAGACATAAGCGTGGCGCTTATTTCAGGGCTGCATTCTCGTGCTGCAGCCAGATCAATTCCTTTACTTGATGTTGAAGTAGCTGATGANTTGACTGAGCAAATCGGNAATACAGGCGCTGCCCATCCTTCACTTCTTTTGGCTAATTTTCTTGATCAAGCAAAACCAGGTGAGGTAGTTGCGTTAATAGTTTTAGCTGATGGTTGCGATGTTCTTTTCTTCCGAACCACCCAAGAAGTTGAAAATAAGAGAAATTCTGTTCCTATATCCGAACAAATAGAAAATCAGTCGCCAGTTCCTTACAACAAGTATCTGTCATGGCGCGGATTGTTAGACAGTCAACTTCCNAACCGTCCATCCCCGACTAGACCTTCCTCGTCAGCTTCTATGAGGCGAAATGATTGGAAAATGGGTTTTGTCGCCTCGAAAGATNCAACAACAGGAATAGTTCACATGCCNCCATCTCGTATCGGCATAAAGGGTGGAAATGTTGATGATATGGAACAATTGCCGATGGCTGACTCCATAGGAACTATTGAGACTTTNACAGTTGACAGTTTGGTTTATTCACCAAACTCTCCTGTAGTTTTCGCTGTAGTAAATTTTCAAGATGGGGGACGGCTCCCTGTCGAACTTACGGATGCAGACCCGGAGAAAATTGAAATCGGTGACCGGGTTGAAATGACCTTTCGTTGTTTGTATACCGCTGATGGAATCCACAACTACTTTTGGAAAGCAAGACCGGTAAGACGAGAAAGAGAGAAGTCTTAGATGGCATCACATGGGATTAAGGATCAAGTCGCAATTGTAGGAATGGGTTGTACAAGTTTTGGTGAACACTGGGATAAGTCACTTGACGACCTCATAATCGAGGCAGCGCAAAAAGCTACAAAATCTGCTGGTATTGAAACTGATTTGATAGATGCTTACTGGTTCGGAACTTCACAATCAGCGGCATCAGGAATAGCGTTAGCTACTCCTTTGAGGCTTTNAGGCAAACCTGTTACCCGTGTAGAAAATTATTGTGCCACTGGGTCTGAGTCCCTACGTCAAGCTTGTTACGCAGTTGCTTCTGGTGCGTATGACTCTGCAATGGCTCTAGGGGCAGAAAAGGTAAAGGACAGCGGCTATCAAGGCCTCAATGCTTTTCCCATTCCGACTGACGGTACGAACCGGACATTGACAGCAGCTGCCATGTTTAGCCTGATTCTCCCCGCGTACGCCAAAAGATATGAAGTTGATGAAGATGAACTCAGATATGTAATAGCCCGCATAGCTCAAAAAAACCATTTCAATGGGTCAAGAAATGAACTAGCTCAATTTCGTCGTGAAGTTTCGGCTGAGAAGATTTGTGAGATGCCTTCAATCGCTGGACGCCTTTCAGTTATGGATTGTGCTGGAGTAGCTGACGGGGCAGCGGCAGCCATAGTTGTCAGAGCCGAAGATGCCCACAAGTACAATGACAAACCGCTATATGTAAAAGCACTTTCTGTAGTTGCTGGAGACAGCAGTGGTTTGGTGGATCCAGATTTTGATTTCACCACTCTTCCTGAGTGTGCCACTGCCGCTGAAGATGCCTATNCCCAAGCCGGAATTGAAGACCCGAGAAAAGAACTAGCCATGGCGGAGGTTCATGATTGTTTCACTCCGACAGAGATGATCCTTATGGAAGACTTAGGTTTTTGTGAAAAGGGAACAGCATGGCAAGAAGTGCTTAACGGATCTTTCGATATAGATGGGGAAATGCCTGTGAATACTGACGGAGGTCTTAAAGCTTTCGGGCATCCGGTGGGCGCAAGTGGTCTAAGAATGTTTTACGAAACGTGGTTGCAACTGAGGTCGGAGGCACCTTCCGACAGATCAATCTCTCTTGAAAAATCCAAGCAAGCGCTTGTACATAATCTAGGTGGCTATCCAGGTGAGATGGTCTCTTTTGTAGGCATCGTGGGCTCTGAGGTTTCCTGATTAAGGTCCAATGCTTGACCAATTATTAATTGTTTCCTCATCCCCGAAACATTCGAGATTTTCCTGTCCTCGACCCCAAAGGTAAAGGAGGATATCTTCCGCCTTGCCTTTTACAGCAGCGTCCGCTTTACCGTGCTCTCTTTTTATTTCGAGTTCGCCACTGGATGTGGATAATATCCATTCGCCTCCACAGTCAGTGCAGTGCAGATGAATTGAAGTATTTGGAAAGTCAGCATCACTCTTGAGTAAACCTAGTTTCTCTTCGATTCCGTCAAGAGCCAACAAGGTTGAGATAGGAGAATGAGTTCCTAAAGCGCCTTCTGCGTCCCAATTGTGAACCGTGTTCTCATGAGCCATACGCCTCACCCAAAAACCGACAGTTTTATTTGAAGTCCAAGACCAACAAGGAGATGAAAAATCATTAATCTGAAAGGCATCTAACAAATGTTCAAGTTGATCCAAAGGAGAATCTTTCATCTCATCTGACGGAACTGCTCTTTCATTTTGGTCTCCCGCACTAATCTGTGCAGCACTGAACCACCAAACCATTTTCAAATGGTTGAGAAGTTCTGAATTGTTCCATTCAGGACACTTTGGAACATTCGCATCAAGATCTTTTTCAGCAGAATCTATTAGAGATCGGCCAGCCTCTTCAGCTACGACTAGAAGCTCTTTGAGTTCCATGTGATTATTCTGTTCCAATATTTTCTCCTATCATTTATCTGGGTTTGGTCCTTGTTCACGCAGAAAAGCTTCGAATTCGGCAGCCAGATCATCGCCAGAAGGTAAGAGGTTTTCGTCTTCATCAATGGTTGTTTCTAGGCGAGTTACATATGCAGTTATTTCATCATCACTAGCTACGGCAGTATCTACTTGTTTCTGCCAATCAGCAGCAGGTCCATCAAGTTCCTCATATTCTGTCGTAACTCCAGTTACCTGCTCGAAGCGTCTAAGGAGAGCACGTGTAGCTTTNGGATTGGGTGAATCCGGAACATAGTGAGGAACTGAAACACGAAGTGATACAACTGGGATCTTTGAACGATCGAGCGCATCGTGAAGCACGCCAACTATCCCGGTTGGCCCTTGATAAGAAGGCTTTTCCAGATTCAAACGTTCCGCTAGTTCAGGATTAGTACTACTCCCAGTCACAGCTAGAGGTCTGCTATGTGGAGTCATACCAACCATTGATCCAAGTGTGATAACAGATTCAGCATTCGACTTNTTAACTANCTCTATTAAGAGCTCGCTAAATGTNCGCCAACGAAGGTGNGGTTCAATCCCCGAAATAGCGAGAAGATCNCTTTCATTTCCACTGGTTCTTATCGCCACTATTNTATTTTTAGGCCANGTAAGAGCTCTTTCNCCATTTTTGTCAAAACTTATTAAGGGTCTTTCTTGGGTGAAGTCAAAAAAAGTTTCAGAGTCTATTTCCCCCAGATTTTCAGACTCTGACTTTTCCATTAGCCACTCGAGAGCAGAAGTGGCTGAACCACTAGCATCAAAAAGTCCTTTAAAAGCGACAACAAGAACTGGTTTGTTCAAAGAATCCAACGAGTCATAATCCCAGATTAATTCATTCACCTAAACAGGATCGCGCAAGATTTGTTCTAATGCACGATCCTTCCTTCATTGTTGTGAGATTATTTGACGTGCGTAAGAAATTCCCTGAAGAACCGGGACACAACAACTCATACAGATGGGTGATCTTTTCTGGTGTCTTTGGCATCTACCTCGGATTCGGCATGGTGGCTATGTCACTAGCTCCTCTGGTAGGTGAAATACGAGCAGATTTAAATTTGACTCGTGGGGAAATGGGAATCGCATTAGGAACGTGGCAATTTATTTATATAGGCACATCCCCAGTAGCAGGACGAATGGTAGATCGTTTAGGTGTTGAGTATTCATTGGCTATTGGAGCTTCTCTAGTTTTTATAAGCGGTATCACACGTTCTTTGGTTCATGNTCTCCCAACTTTATGTATGGCAGTTGCNCTTTTTGGANTTGGTGGACCCCTCATATCTGCTTGTGCTCCGACTGCGGCGGGTCTTTGGTTTACAAATGAAAGAGAACGAAAATTTGCAGTTGGAGCTTTTACATCAGCCCCTGTAGTTGGAAGCATTGCAGTTCTCATAATGTCCAACTCATTATTGATGCCTCTAACAAATTCTTGGCGGTGGACGATTGCAATTGAGACACTTGTAATAGCTTTCGCTTTACTTTTTTGGATATCGATAGCTGATTTTAAAGTACAAAAGAGCCAGAATGTCGAAAAAGAGAAAAGAGAAACATTTCAGATTTGGAAGTCTGTAGTCGACTCCATAGAAATTAAAATCATATTTTTTCTAGGGGTTGCCGTATTCTTTTTATCTCACGGTCTGGGTGGATGGATGCCTGAGATACTTAGAGAACACATTGGGTTTTCTTCCATGGCTGCATCAAACTGGACTGCGGCAAGTTTGGGAATAGGAATTCTTGTATCTCTATTACTTCCATTACGAACACGAAGAGAAAACTTTTCTCTTATTCTTACTTGCATCCTTTTGCTNATTGTTTCGTCTTTAATCACAATCATGTTTCTACCGAGCTATATGGTTCCCGTATCAGTAATGATCGCTGGTTCTAGATCAGCATTAATACCATTAGTAATTCTCGCTCTCATGGAATCACCTAGAGTGAATNCCAATCAAATGGGAACTGCGTATGGTCTTTGGTTTGCAAGCGCTGAAATTGGTGGTGTTCTGGGACCAGTATCAGCAGGAAGACTGGCTGATTCGGTGTTTGGGTACGACGGAGTCTTGTGGCTTATGGTCGCAGTTTGTCTGATGATGATTCTTTTGGCTTACGCTTTGCGTATGAGAACAGATGAAAGNAACTGACATGTTCAAAAAAATATCCGTCAGAAATGACAAAGAAAATAATTTGAATAGAGCATACTCAGGGTTCGAAGGAGAAATCGGGCGCGTGCATGCGACTTCTGTACCGTCTTGGCCAGAAAGAAACGAATCTCCCGAAGGAGCTCCAAACGTTCTTATAGTTCTGTGCGATGACCTTGGTTTTTCAGATTTAGGTTCCTATGGTTCTGAGATCGACACGCCCAATCTGGATGCTTTAGCCGCCGAAGGTCTCAGATATACGAATTTTCATGTGAATCCAATGTGTTCCCCGACACGAGCTTCTTTGCTCACAGGTTTAAATTCTCATTTAGCTGGATTAGCAACAGTTTGTCATGCAGATCCGGGTTTTCCTGGTTATGCGGCATCAATCCGCAGTGACACGGCAACTTTGGCTGAGATTCTCTCAGACAATGGATGGGCAACCCTTATGGTCGGCAAATGGCATTTAACTCCAGACAACACCCTTTCAGAGGCAGGTCCAAAAGATTCTTGGCCTTGCCAACGTGGTTTTGATCGTTATTACGGAATACTCGACGGTTTTACAAACTTTCATCAACCGCATCGCATGTATGAAGATAATCATGTAGTGCAGGTTGATTCATATCCGGAAAACTATTTTTTTACTGATGATCTGACTGATCATGCATTGAGCATGATCAGGGAAGTGAGAACAGGTCATCCAAAAAAACCGTGGTTTATGTATTTTTCCCACGGAGCTGTACATGCCCCTCTTCAAGCTCCTGAAAAAGATATAAAGAAATATGAAGGAATGTATAACAGTGGGTGGGACGAAATTCGATCGGAACGTTTCGAACGTCAGGTTGCATCTGGATTGATCCCTGAGGAAACGGTTCTACCTCCAAGGAATACGGAAGATAATTATGCTGTAAGCCCGTGGGATGAACTAAATGACATGGAAAAGGAGACTTTTGCGAGGTATCAAGAGATTTATGCGGCAATGGTTGACAATGTTGATCAGAATTTTGGGAGATTACGACAAGAATTAGAAACGATGGGAGAGTGGGACAACACTGTTGTGATATTCACGTCAGATAATGGAGCTAGTAGAGAAGGTTTGGATAATGGAACGTCGGCATACTTTAGAACCTTGATCAGCCAAGTTAGAAAGAACCCCCTCGACTCTCTAGAGGTTGACAATTCAAGATTGGATCTACTGGGGGGGCCACAAGCATTGGCTCATTATCCAAATGGTTGGGCAATGGCTTCTAATACTCCATTTCGCTTGTATAAAATAAACACTCACCAAGGTGGCCACCAAGTGCCTCTAATTGTTTCAAAAGGTGGCGGTTTGGATGACATGGGGGCTCTAAGAAAGCAATACCAACACGTAACTGACCTCTTACCCACGATTCTTGAGATGCTTGAAGTCGAAATTCCTCAAGAACGAAAAGGTCAAAAGCTTGTACCGCTTAGTGGCAACAGCTTTCTTGATTCGGTGAATCATAAAGAAGCTGAAAGTACCCATAGGTTGCAGTACTACGAACAAGAAGGACATAGGGGCATTTACCGAGAGGGCTGGTCAGCCGTAACATGTCATCAGAAAAGAACTCCATTCGAAGAAGACAAATGGGAACTTTTCGACCTATCAACCGACCCGACTGAAACACAAGATCTGTCGGACAGCCATCCTGAAGTTCTGGCTGAATTAAAAGATGTTTGGGAGGAAGAAGCCTGGGCTAACCAAGTATTTCCACTCGACGAAGGTACAGGTTTAAAAAATATCGCCCGCCCAGAATGGGAGGAAGAACTTGAACAAACGCAGTCTTTCTTGCCTAATACACCGACAGTGGAACGATACAGGTCTCTTAAGTTGATCAATTCTCGTTCTTTTGAGATCATAATTTCTCTCGATTATAAGAAAGGTGACGAAGGGATACTCGTAGCTCACGGAGACCAGGGAGGTGGGTACTCCATGTACATCGAAGACGGTGAACTCCACCATGTTCATAATGGTTATGGGGCTATGACTGAGGTTCCTTGTGGAGAACTTTCAGAAGGTATATCAGAAATAAAATTGGCAGTCGAAGCAGTGGGAGATTTGAGATGGAATACCAAAGTGTTTGTAGATGATTCCATGGTTGCAGAGACTCCCGATCTTCCTGTGTTAACAGCTATGGCTCCATTTGAAGGAATAGATGTTGGAATTGATAGGAGATCACCAGTTTCATGGTCTTTGTATGAACGCCATGGAACATTTCCTTACACAGGTAGTTTGAATTCGGTTACGTATATACCCGGGGAGCTAGCCCCTGATGCTGGAACAAGATGGATCGATTTGCTAAGAGATTCTGGAGTCAAATATGAGTAGTGAACATCTTGAAATGAAAGATTTAGTAGATCCCAGCCATACAGCTTTACTTTTAGTGGAGTGTCAAAACGGTGTGATAGGGGGAAATTCTAGTTTTCCGGCTCTTGCTGAAGTTTCAAAAAACATTGTTCCTAATTTAGGAAAACTTGCAAAAGCGGCACGAAATTCGAAGATAAGGGTCATTCATGGACTAGCGATGATAAGAGATGACGGGTGGGGCTCAAACAATAATGCCCGACTCTTTGGAGCTGCCCGCCATTCACCTATAAGGCAACTGCCAGACACCGAAGCGGTAGAACCTATAAGAGAAATAGGCTTCGATAAAGAAGCAGATATTCTCCTACCTAGATTTCATGGCTTATCACCGTCATCGGGAACTGAACTCGATGCTTTGCTAAGAAACGAGGGAATTCATACTGTGGTTGTATGCGGAGTCTCTTTAAACGTCGCTATACAAAATTGTGTTTTCGATCTAATAAACAATAGTTATCAAGTCGTAGTTCCAGTAGATGCTGTAGCAGGTGTGCCTTCTGAATATGGAAAAGCTATTACCGAAAATACTCTTGCGGTTCTAGCGACTCTGACAGATGTCGAATCATTAATAAAAGTTTGGTCTTAACGAAGAGTTTAGATTTGATTTTCTTCCAGTTTTGATTTTTTAGAGATACCAATCAGTAGAGAAAATCCGATTCCTATAAGAACTCCTCTTTCCACGTGAGGGGAAAGAACTAGTGTCGCGACAAAAGTAATCCAAGTGATAAACCCTTCGGAAAGAGAGTGTCGTATTGAGAAGAACAGTTTTTTTGGTCGGATAAGTCCAATTACTGCAACTATAACCACTGCACCGAGGGTAGCTCTCGGGAGATGATCCAAGATGTTAGCGAAGGGTAAGAAAATACAAACTACGACTCCAGTGATCAAACCGGACCACTTGCTTTGTGCGCCTGAGAGTTTGTTGAGAGATGATCTGCTGAATGAACCACCAACAGGCAATGCGCCTGAAAATGCAGAAGCTACATTTGCCAATCCTTGACTTAGGAATTCACGGTTGGCGCTCCATCTCTGATTTTCTTGCGAAGCGAAGATCCTCGAAATTGAAGCTGGTTCTGCAAAACCAATAAGAGCGATCACGATTCCAGATAGCAAAAGGTCGCCTATGGAACTCCAAGGTAAATCGAATCCGAGACTAGGCATTCCTGTTGGTATTTCTCCCACAACGGGGCCTTTGTAATCCGTCAAATGGCTGTATATCGATCCGCCCACAAGTACAAAAAGCGCACTGGGAAAAAGTTTGTGTATATGTTTTCCTGAAATTACCAAAAAAATAGTTATTCCGGAAAGCAACAAAGATTCAATTTCCCAATTTTCAAAATCAGTTAAAGACTTATAAGCGCGATTTAATGTGCCATTCACATCGATCTCATTTCCTATTGTTTTAGGGATTTGAGAAGCAATGATTAGTATTGCGGCTGCCGATGTGAACCCTGTAACTACAGGAGCGTTCATGAAGTAAACGATTTTGCCCATTTTAAGGATTCCGAATAAGAGTCTTGAAATTCCAACTATTAGAGCTAGCAAGGCCGCAAGTTCTACATAGTGTGCCGTACCCGAATCTGCTAACCCGTTTAAAGCTCCTAAAGTTAGCAGGCTTGTAAGTGCGACAGGTCCTGTTTGCAGGTAAGGGGATGAGGCTACAAAAGCAGCAAAAATAGGAGGCAAAGCCGAAGCGAAAAGACCAATCTGTGGTGGTAGACCTGCGAGTTCTGCATAGGCCATTGACTGAGGGATGAGCAGGAGTGCGACACTTACTCCAGCTAACAGATCTGCGAATGTAATGCGATTAAGAGTTCGCTGTTTATCGGTCGTGGGATCTTGCATCCAGAAACCATATGCCTTAAAAGTCTCAAAACGCATCTATTGGCTTTAAGTTTCTTTGATTAACTGCAAGTAGTGTCAAACATGTGAATAATTTGGATCCGTGGATTTCGAGAAATGACATAGAAACTGATGACATTCCGATAATTCCTGCTGCGACCATGATTCTTTTAGATGACCGACCAGACCTTCAGGTTTTAATGCTTTTAAGAAATGATGCTTCTAGTTTCGTAGCAAGTCATACGATTTTTCCTGGCGGAGCGATTGAACAGGACGACCGAAGTTCTACGTGGGATGCCCTCATTTCAGGTTTAACGAGCAAAGAGGCAGATGAACAATTGCGAACTGAAGAGGCAAGGTCTTATTGGATTGCGGCAATTAGAGAAACTATTGAAGAGGTCGGCGTAGTTGTTGGAAGTCATGAGGACGAACTGCTTGAAGATCGAAAGTCTTTAGAAAACGGGACAGCAAATTTTTCACAAATTGTTACACAAAGGCAACTTTCTTTAAACCTGTCTGAAGTTAAACCTATAAGCAGATGGATTACTCCGAAGGGAGGACCGAGGCGGTATGACACGTATTTTTTTGTAGCTCAGTCGCGCAGTCCAATCACTCCTCGAGTTGATGGTAAGGAGGCTGTTGAAGTTTTCTGGATTACCCCATCAGACGCGCTTCAGAAATGGGAATCAGGAGAACTCACTATGATAAGTCCTACGCTCGCAACACTTCAGCAGTTGCAAACATACAGAAACACGGATGAGATTTTTTCAGCACTTGAGTCAAAGCCATTACCTGAGAACATCAGAATTATTGATGAGTCTAAAGCTCTGCCATTATTTCCTAATGATCACAACTACAAAGCTTCTTACACAT
Organism: Acidimicrobiaceae bacterium; assembly: GCA_002716285.1. Taxonomy (GTDB): domain Bacteria; phylum Actinomycetota; class Acidimicrobiia; order Acidimicrobiales; family MedAcidi-G1; genus MedAcidi-G1. The sequence continues at coordinate 8,702 of PBAM01000002.1, read as the reverse complement.
GGTCTGCTTTGGGATGGACTTGGCTACCAAAAAAGGGTCAATAGACTGTTATATGTTTGAGGCTTCGATGATTCAAATTAGAAAAAACGAGAAGGATTGAAAATTTGAGCACAAATATCACAGGAGATGAAGCGGGTTACCGACGATTAATAGACTCCGTCGCTCCGATAGCTATCTTTTTGTTACTTAATAGATTCGCCGGGCTTGGTTGGGCTGTAGGTGGCGCTACTGTTTGGGGACTTCAGGCGACTGTGAGACGCAGCCGTAGAGGAGAAGCGATAGGAAAGTTTCTGCCTTTACTAATCGTTTATTTGTTAGTGAGGGGTCTGATTGGAATAATTACTGATTCAGAAGACGTCTATTTCGGTATAGGAATAGCCACAAAGGCTGCAATTGGTTTCGGACTTATAGCAACTGCAGTCTTTAAACGCTCTTTCTTAAGTCAAGTTCTACCGACTGTTATGCCATTTAAGGCAGAGACTATTAAGCACAAGATATTTTCAAGAGTGATGGCACAAATGACAGTCGTATTAGGGCTTTATCAAATTCTTACATCCATTTGGGATGTCTGGCTATACAGACATACATCCGTAGACGGTTATGTGGTGATTAGAAATTTAGTCGGTTTTCCAGCAGGGTTTGTTGCGAGTCTCATTGCTCTTTTATATATAGATCGGTCTTTAAGAAAAGCTGATGGCTTTAAAGGACTTGTTGATCTCCTAGAAGCAGAAGAAAAGAACGATATATAAACTTCAAGTTTTTTCGAGGAGGATGTGAGCTTCACGGAGACCATAAACGAAAGAATTTGGCATTTCGACTGGAGGGTTATCTTCGTCAAGTGCCAAACTTTTGAATCGTTTCAAAAATTCTTCGAAGAAAATCTTTAGTTCCAGTCTCGCTAGGGATGCTCCCAGACAAAAATGAGTTCCATGACCAAAAGACAGATGATGGTTTGGTGTTCTGTCGACTTTCAGAATCTCAGGATCATCGAAATGATCTGAGTCTCTATTAGCGGATGAATACATCAGTACGACTTGATCACCTTCTTTAATGGTTACGTCATTAATTTTGACGTTTTCAGTAGCCACTCTGCACATGTTATGAATAGGGGTGACAAAACGTATAAATTCTTCAATAGCTACTGAAATATCCTCTAATCGTCGCAGGTCGTTCCAAACAGTTTCATTTGCAGCTAGCTCTACCAAAATTCTTGCGATGACTGTACGAGTTGTTTCTGCGCCTCCATCAAGCATTAATAGGCAGTCAGAAATTATCTGGTCTAAACCAAATGGATAGTCGCCCAAACCTTCCTGTTCTGTCTCAACCCATTTAGACATCACATCATCGGCGGGGCATTCCTTTTTATCCTCATAAAGATGACTACAGGCACCAGCAAACTCAAAAACTGCATTAATGCCTTCATCGTTCATATATTCAGGACCGCCCCCCAAGGCAATTGACTTTTCGGACCATTCTGCGAGTTTGGGCCACATTTCATCTGGGAAACCAAGGAAAAGACCAATCATCCGAGCTGGAAGTGGGGCTGCCAATTGAGAAATAACCTCAGCTCTTCCCGTTGAGGCGACATCTTCCAATAATCCTATGACAGTCTCTCGGATATGTTCTTCCCAGGTGAGTACTGCATTGGGGGTAAAACGACGTGACACCAAATTGCGTCGTACAACATGGTGAGGGTCGTCAAGTCCGATGATTGATGGATCTGCTGGGATGTTAGGTCGGTAGCCACCTTTTTTCGTATCTGAAGAAATAAACCTTTTCTTATCTCGCTCTATAGCGACGATGTCGTCGTAACGGGATATTCCCCATAACTTATTTGTCGCATCCCAAAAAATAGGCTCATTATCCCTCATCCAAGCAAAAGTCTCATATGGAGAGTTAACATAAAATTCTCCATCTAAAAGATTTATCTCAGGTCTGGCATCAAGAGTCACAAATAAATCGTATTTCAAATACTCGTGTTTGTCTCATCATGAAATCTTGCAAAGTAATTTCAGGGTGTTAGAAATATGTAAAGCGTTAGAGGGGTTTCACAATTGGTTGAGTACAAAGAATTTTCAATGTTGAAAGAAAATGCCGACGAGGCAGAAATTTCATGGAAAGGAACACCAAAAGTTCAGAGGAAATTTTTTACGAGTTCTGAAGGTTTTTTGATTAGTGGAATTCTTTGGGGTGAAGAGCCTCCTCAACTAGTTCTTATACATGGTGGAGCACAAAACGCACATACTTGGGACACAGTTGCTTTGGCACTTGACATGCCACTATTAGCATTGGATCTTCCTGGCCATGGTCATTCAGACTGGAGACCCAAGTGTGATTACACACCTTTTGTTCTCGCAGACCAAGCAGCTGAAGCAATACAACATTGGGCTCCTGAAGCTGAAGCAGTTGTAGGAATGTCATTAGGTGGGTTAACTGCTTTGTGCATAGCGGCAGACCATGCACAATTGGTGAGAAGGTTGGGAATAGTTGACGTAACACCGGGCACAGATCGGACAAAAGCCGAACCGATAATAAATTTCGTTTCAGGACCTGAAGTTTTTGAAAGTTTTGAAGAAATCTTGAAGAGAACTGTTGAACACAATCCAACTAGGTCAGAAGCCTCCTTGAGGCGTGGAGTTCTTCACAATTCCCACGAGATAGAAGATGGAAAGTGGTCGTGGAGATATGACGTAGGTAGAGCATGGAAAGATCAGAATAAAGAAAACGCTTCGGAACTAATCGATTTCTCTGAATTGTGGGACAAGGTTTCTGAAATTAAGGTTCCAATACATCTGTGGTTGGGTGGAGCTTGGAGCGTCGTAGGAGATGAAGACGTCGAGAAGATGAAAAGTTTCCAGCATGAGATGGTTGTTAAAAAAGTAGAAGGAGCAGGGCATAGCATCCAAGGAGACAAACCGCTCGAACTTAAAGAGCTTATAAAAAATCTACTTGACTCGAAAATAGTCGATTAGTAGTCAATAAATTTTAAATCTTCTGGTTCGTCCACATCAAAACTAAGTTTTGGATCAAATAATTGACGATACGGAAGTCCAAGGCGTTGCGCCTCCAAGATATGAGCAGTAAACGAATTTGGGCCATAAGAAAAACGAAAACCTTTGCCCGTAGGTATCACTAAAACAGGCGTTCCATCGCCTTTATGATCCTGAACGACAGTAACCCCCTTGAAGTTCGCACACTTTTGCAGATCGTCCGCATTTGGTAGATCGGCGTGGGCAATTATCACTTTAGAGAAACCAGCTTCTTCAAGAGTATTAACACCTTTTTCTACTGCGTTATTAAGACCCGGTTTTTCAACTTTTATCACTGAAACATTTTTTGATTCAGCCCATGAAGCAACCTCATCATCGTCGCAAACTACCCAGATAGACAAAGGGCCAGATGAACTGATTACGGTTTCTGCCATTTTTTGCATAAGAATTGAACGTTCAGATTTATCGAGAGTTTCTGAGAGTCTTTCCTTTGCTTCATTGAAAGATTTGATAGGAATTAAGACAGCAGTCATTTCATTCATCCGTTGAAGTCTATGAAAGTTCTACCCCTATTAATCTCGTAAGGTGTTGAACAGTTTATAAATAGTTAAATTTTGGAAAATTATGCGAAGAGCTCTTAAAGGAAAGTCACCTAATTTAGATATAGAACGCTCTTATTGGAATGCTGGACATGAAACAGTTGCAGGTTTAGATGAAGTTGGTAAAGGAGCATGGGCAGGACCGCTCACAATTGTTGCACTAGTGCCCAACCGCAATCGTCGGATCAATGGGGTTAGAGACTCCAAGATGCTCAAAGAGGAGGAACGCGAGAAAATATTTGACCGCATAGATCAATGGTCAGAAGATTGGTCATTTGGCCATGCCAGTAATGAAGAATGTGACGAACTAGGCATGTCAATGGCTCAGAGAATAGCTGCAAGACGGGCAATCGACGGATTAGTCAAAAGACCAGATCGACTTTTACTTGATGGGTCATGGGATTTTGTTGATGATGGCAGTTCGGAGACTATTATCCGAGGGGATCAAATCAGTCTTTCTATTGCAGCGGCTTCGGTAATGGCAAAAGTTACCCGTGATCGAATAATGAAAGAAGCAGACAAGTTGTATCCGGATTATGAATTTCCCCAAAATAAGGGGTACCCGAGTCCAAACCACCGGTTGGCTCTTGAAAACAAAGGAGCCACTCTTTTTCATCGAAGAACTTGGGCGTTTATGAAAAATGTTCCCCCGATAGGTGCCCCTTACATTAAAAAAATTGAAGCTCAAAGGAATATTTTTGAACTCTGAGTAGTTGATTGCTTAGACATTGGTTACCTTTTTGCTATGAATCGCTTGGTCTCTTTTCTCTGGGTTTTGGCTGGTTCAACCCTTTTAGTCTGGATAATCAGGATCTACAACCTCCTTAATGACAATGAAATTTCAAGCGGGGAAAGAATCTGGCGTTTATTGGTAGCAACTATTTTTCTTTTAGTAGCTATGACAGTTATAAAAGTTCTGATCGGCAGTTGGAGAGACAGGAACATATTAAATTCTCTTTTAGTCCCCGCATTTTGTATCTGGACAATAACTTACTGGATTGTTCGATCTATCGGAATACTTGTTGCTGATCATGAAGCGGGTTTTAAAATAGCACATGCTTGTATAGCAATCGTTTTTATTTTGCTTGCATCGATAGTGAATCGACTTAAGACCATAGTGTCTAATATTTAGCATTTTTAGTTGAAAAAAATGTACTCTACATTCAACCTAGGTAACCTTCGTTAGTATGGGCCAGCCGATAAATGTAGTTATTACACGCTCCTCTAAACCGGAAATTTACCGTTTCGAAGTCAATAGATGTTTGACGGGAATGGATCATGAAAGATTTCAAGTTGGTGATGAAATAATTGGTGACACGCCATCAGATGAGCTGGCAAGGAGATTGTTTTCTTTAGAGGGAGTTGTTGGGATTCATCTAAATTCCAACATGATTACCGTGAAGTCGGATGGTTCAGAACTTTCAACAGAAAGGTTAATTGAAACAATCTCAGATTTGCATATTTATTATGGTGATGGAATAGAAGTAGCAAATGGCGATGAGAAAGTCGACTTAGACACCTAAAGTATGGCCGGTGAACTAGATCTAGTTGAACCTTCGACGGTGGGGCTAAATCATGAGCGTTTAAAACGGGTAGCTGATTACGCAAAAAGCTATGTGGATAATGATTTCATGGTCGGAACTGATGTTTTGGTATCGCGTCATGGGAAAGTTGCTTTAAGAGAAAGCTTCGGATTTGCTGATAGAGAAGCGCAACGGAGTGTAGGTCCTGACACGATATGGCGGATTTTCTCGATGACGAAACCAATTGTTTCTGTTGCGGTAATGCAATTGGTTGAAGAAGGTAAATTGCGTTTACAAGATCCTCTTAGTGATTTTGTACCTGCTTTTGAAAAAACTGAAGTTTTTTCTGGAGGAACAGCTGACAAACCCGAAACCGTACCTGTCGAAAGACCGATAAATATTGTAGACCTTTTGACACACACTTCTGGTCTTTCTTATTGGTTTACCAACCAGCATCCTGTTGATGAAATGTACAGGAAAGCAGAATTGGACAAAGCTCGTGAAAAACTCAGTTTGGAGGAACTTACTAACTTCCTCGCTGAGTTTCCCCTAAGGCATCAACCAGGAACCAGATGGTCTTATTCCATGGCGACTGATGTGCTAGGCAGAGTAATAGAGGTGATTGAGGAGCGCTCTCTTTTCGAAACTTTGGCAGAAAGGGTATTGGACCCTTTGGGGATGACAGATACATCATTTCAGATATCTGATAAAAAAATTGAACGTTTAGCTGCTTGCTACACGCCAGAAGAAGGAACACTTTCTCCGTTACTTTTGGAGAAGCCTGAAGAGAGCAGTTACCGTTCGTCAAGGTTGCAAAGTGGTGGTGGAGGTTTACTCTCAACCATGCATGATTACCACCGATTCTGCAAAATGTTGATTAATGGGGGAGAGCTAGAAGGGAGTCGTATTCTAGATTCACGTACGGTAAAAAAAATGATGGAAAATCATTTGCCCGGCAAAGCAGATATGACAGACGCTGGCGATCCACTTTATTACAAGGGTTTCTTTGACGGTGTGGGTTTCGGACTGGGTTTTGCTGTAGTTCAAGATCCCGTTAAAGGACGAATTCAAGCTATAGAAGGAGAGGCATCTTGGGGAGGAATGGCCAGTACTGTTTTCTGGGTGGATCCCACTGAAGAAATGAGTTGTATTTTTCTGACCCAGTTAGTTCCTTCAGGGACACATATAAAGTTGCGCTGGGATCTTCGTTCGTTGGTGAATCAATCGATTGAGGAATAACAAATAAAAGTGAAAGAAAAAGAATCATCAGATAAGGAAGTGCAAGGTTCCACTATAGGGGTTGGTCCACATCCCGAACCTTGGCCTGAAGATGACCGTTTCGATCCTGAACTACTAGCCCAAGGGGACAAGCGAAATGTGATTGACAGCTACCGCTATTGGAGCGTAGAGGCGATAAGCAAAGATTTGGACACTCGACGGCACTCTTTTCATGTTGCTGTTGAGAACTGGGATCATGATTTAAATATTGGAACTGTAGTAAGAAATGCCAATGCATTCCTAGCGGCGGGAGTACACATTATCGGACGACGACGTTGGAATAGACGTGGAGCAATGGTGACCGACCGGTACCAGCATGTTACTTATCATCCGAAAATTGAAGACATGCTAACTTGGGCTGACTCGCAAGCGATTCCACTCATAGGGGTAGACAATCTTCCAGGATCAGTTCCCTTGGAGACTGTTTCTTTGCCGAAAGAATGTGTATTGGTGTTCGGCCAAGAAGGTCCAGGTCTTTCATTAACGACACAAAATGCATGCGCTATGGTTTGTTCAATTTCTCAATACGGTTCAACCAGGTCTATTAATGCAGGCGTTGCATCAGGCATAGCCATGCACACATGGATACGCCAACATGCAGAAATAAACTAAAAATGGCTGTTAAGGAAAGTATTTACTTGTCGTGATGGAGTCCACGGAAGTTATTCAAGAGATTGACAGCGAGATCTCGCTGGATGAAGGGGACCACGATCGCTTTTCTCACTATGCGAGAAAGGCAGACATAGTAGAGTCAGCCGTCACCGGAAAACCAATAGTTGCTTTATGTGGAAAGGTTTGGGTCCCAGATAGAAACCCAGATCGTTTCCCACTCTGTCCTAGATGTAAAGACTTGTATGAACAAAAAAAATCTAAAGAGAACAAGTAATTTCAAAACTTAATATTCAAATAGGACATTCCATACCTAACAGTTGGGTCTAGAGTCAAAGCATGAGTGTTTTAATTACAGGAAGTAATACCGGTTTCGGAAAATTAGCTGCTATTTCTCTGGCTAAAGCTGGGAAAAAAGTGATTGCTACCATGCGAGATCTAAGTAAAGGCGATGATATTCAAAGAATTTCTGAGGAAGAAGAACTCCCAATAGAGATTCGCCAGTTAGATGTATGCGATCCAGACATGGTTGCAGACTGTCTGTCAGATGCCAATGAAATAGAGGCGATTGTAAACAATGCAGGATTCGAAGTTCAGTCAGCAGTTGAACAATTAGAAGATGAGTTGATGTTGAAGCAGCTTGATACGAACCTGTTGGGGCCATTAAGACTAATTAGAACTGTTTTACCAGTGTGGAGTCAAAGAGGCAGCGGGGTGATAGTGAACGTCAGTAGTATCGCAGGTCGTTCTGCACCCCCCTATAGCGGTTCTTATGCAGCCTCTAAACACGCGCTTGAAGCTCTTAGTGAATCCTTGCATTTTGAAGTTTCACATTTGGGTATTCGAGTGCATGTAATAGAACCAGGTAGATTTTCAACAGGTTTTTTTGAGAATATTGTTAGACCAGATTCATGGGAAGGGTCACAACATCAAGAGCGTGCTATGGCTTTTCGTGAAGCTTTACTAAGACTCGACGTCATTAGCGATAGCGAGAACGATGAGGGTACTGGACCACCCGACCCTCAAGATGTAGCTGATGCAATCGTTAGAGCGGTCACTGATCCAACCATGCCATTTAGAACACTTGTTGGTAAGGATGCTGAGTTGATTGATGCTACTAAAACCTCGATGAGCTTCGAAGATTTTGAAACGACTATGAGAACCGCTTTAGATTGGCATGAATAAGGATACATTTTCGACTTTTGGGACGTGTGTTGGTGCCATGGGCATCAGAGGATCAGACACCAAATTAAAATTAGGTATTAAGTCCTGAGGCAAAACGCTTATTTTCTTTAGAGTGGTGAAGTGAATTTAAGTAAAATTTTACTGTGTGTTCTAGCATTTTTTTATGTCGTTGCATGCGGAGATGAAGACAACACGGTTAAAAAAAATCATTCAACCACAACAGTTGCTCCCGTGGAACATGAACATGAACATGGCGACGTTGTTGATGTCATTGATTTGAGCTCAGTTGCGGATCCTCCTGCAGTGTCAGTTGCAGCAACTCCTGATGGTGAAGGCGGAGCGATGCTTGCAGTCGAATTGGAAAATTTCGAGTTGGTTCCGTTAGAAACAAAAAGCGGAAATCAACCAAGGCAAGGACACTTACACGTTGAACTAGATGGTGCGACCGTAGCGATGATATCTGAAAACCATTACCACTTAAGCAATTTAGTCAACGGGCACCATGAAATAGCAGTTTC
>PBAM01000001.1 GCA_002716285.1 Acidimicrobiaceae bacterium | reverse complement strand
ACAGTCTTCGAGCACTTTGTAAACATCTTGACAAAATTGATGACAAAGAAATTGTAAAACTAAACATACCGACAGGCATCCCTTTTATTTATGACCTGGACGAGGAACTTAACCCGCTAATAGAAAAACCTGTTTTAGAAAGAGCACTTGATCCTAAAACTGCCCAAACCCAGGCGGAGTCAGTAAAAAAACAAACACAGTAAATAAAAAACCAAAGGATAAGTTTAAATTTAAGATTTACCCAAAATAGATAGAAATATTTTCTAAACTGAAGTTAATAATAAAGTTTGTAACAAATCAAAATTTCACAAAACCGGATACACGATAGGGTCTTCAAGTCATGAAAAAACCCAGCATGCGACCACATCATGCAATTATTGGATTAGGCATTTTAATTGCTCTCTTCACTGCACTCTCAGGAGTGGCAGCGTCAGTTTTCAAATTTCATGATGATTCACCAATAACAAGGGAAGTTTTTGAGAACATTCCTGGTGCAATAAAATTTGCCTTCTATCTGCTAATCCCCTTAATGCTTGTTTACGGATCTGTTCTTTTCGCTAACCGAGTTAAAAACTGGGGAAGAGGAACGCCAGACAATCGTTCAACTAGCAAAAAAAATGCTAAAACGCGCTTTTCAGATTTCAGAACAGGCGTTTACATGAAGACTCTCTTACGCGATCCAGCTGCGGGCGTAATGCATTCTTTGATGTACTTTCCTTTTCTGATTCTTCTCGCTGTTACAACAACTCTTGAAATAAACCATCAACTTCCAGAAAGCATAAAATTCCTACACGGAGATGTGTACCGTGCTTATACAGCGGTTGGAGATATTGCAGGAGTTCTTTTCCTTATTGGTGTTGTATGGGCTCTGGTAAGACGCTACGGACCAAAGCGATTCCGCCCATACAGAATAAGAATAAAATCAAAACCTGAACATGCAGTTGTATTACTTATATTTTTATCTATCGGTGTAACCGGCTTTGGTGCAGAAGCTTTTCGAATAGCTCTTGTTGAGTCAAGCGCTAGAAGCGCGGAAACGTGGTCGGTAATTGGATACCCATTAGCAAAAATTGTTGATAGTTCAGAATCTTTAACAAATAATGTGCATGGCTGGCATCAATTTTGGTGGATTGCCCACGTGGTTTCATTTATAGCCTTTTTGGCTCTTCTTCCAATAACAATGCTCCGACACATGTTTACCTCTCCGTTAAATATGTATTTGAAGGATCGGGAACGCCCTAAGGGTGCGATGAAACCATTACCTAACCTTATGGAAACCGAGTTAGAAACTTTCGGCGCTTCGGTAATCGAAGACTTTACATGGAAGCAGTTGTTAGATACCGACTCTTGCACCATGTGCGGAAGATGCACAAGCGTGTGTCCAGCTCATGCGACAGGAAAACCTCTTGACCCAAGAGAAATAGTTCTCAAAACTGGTGAAGTGATGGCTGCTACTGGAGATCCAGTTGTATCGCCACCTATTGGAGTTGACGCAGAGATTTCAGTTTCAGCCAATTCAATGTTTGAAAGAGTTACACCTGAAGAACTTTGGGCTTGCACATCTTGTAAAGCTTGTGACGAAATCTGTCCAGTAAATATAGAGATTCTCGACAAAATATTAGACATGCGACGTTATCTGTCTCTAATGGAATCTAATTTCCCAACAGAATTAGGGAATGCATACAGATCGATGGAAAATTCAGGCAATCCTTGGGGATTGTCACAAGGGTCAAGAACCGAGTGGGCTGATGATTTAGAAGGTGTTGAAATAATTGAAGGTGGTGAACCGCTAGAAAGCGAATTCCTCTACTGGGTTGGTTGTGCTGGTTCTTTTGATGACAAAAACAAAAAAGTTTCTAGAGCAATGGCTCAACTTTTAACTATGGCGAAAGTTTCTTTCTCGATTCTTGGACCTTCTGAAATGTGTACTGGTGATCCAGCAAGAAGNTCAGGAAATGAATACCTCTTTCAAATGCTTGCTGCACAGAATATAGAAACTCTTAATTCGATGGGTGTTAAAAAAATCATCACACAGTGCCCCCATTGCTTCAATACCTTAGGAAACGAATACCCAGAACTTGGAGGTCATTACGAAGTTGTGCACCATTCTCAATTACTTGAATGGCTAATTGATCAAGGAAAGCTTGANATGACNAATGCTGAATTGAACGAACGACTCGTTTATCATGACTCGTGTTATTTNGGACGNCATAATGACGTGTATCAGGCTCCAAGAAAAGTTGTGGCAAGCATTGGAGGTCTTGAAGTTGTCGAAGCGGAAAGACANGGCACACAAGGAATGTGTTGTGGNGCNGGTGGCGGAAGAATGTGGATGGAAGAAGACACAGGNAAGAACATNAACGTCGAAAGNTCACANGAATTGCTAGCAACAGGNGCTGACAGAATNGCTACAGCATGCCCCTTCTGTTTTGTAATGATTGACGACGGAGTTAANGGAGAAGGGGTAGAAGAAACCGANGTNAAAGTAGGAGATATAGCTATCCACCTTCTAGANGCTCTTCAACCTAAAGAAGATCAAACAAAATCTTTAGAAACTGCNTCACAGGGAANAGACGANAANGACTAAAAATTNTCCCAATATCTGCTCGCCCTTGGTCCTTCNTGGCCTCTGTATTTAGANCCAAGCTCTGAGGANCCATAGGGTCTATCAGCAGGTGTGGTCATTTGCACAAAAGAAATCTGNCCNATCTTCATTCCNGGGTAAAGAGTNATTGGTANATTNGCNACATTCGAAAGNTCCAAAGTCAACTGNCCATCCCAACCAGCATCAACGTACCCAGCNGTTGAATGTATTAANAAACCTAAACGNCCNAAGCTTGACTTGCCTTCTAATCGGGCAACNAAATCATCCGGCACAGANACTCTCTCCAAAGTAGANCCTAAAACAAATTCNCCNGGGTGGAGCATAAANGGATCNNCATCATTAGCTGAAACCTCTTGAGTCAAATTAGATAAATCTTCTCGAACATCTATATGTCCNAANGTGTGATTCTTNAATACTAGAAAACGATGNTCNANATGAAGATCTACCGATGATGGTTGAAGACACTCCTGGTCAAANGGCTCAATAATAATTCTTCCNTCTTGAACTGCTTTTAGAATTGACCTGTCAGAAAGAATCATGNTTCGAATAATAGACTANNNAGAAAGNNNTTAAGCATTACCACTCCATGGATTTCGANCNAAAAAATCTNTTATTANNGGTTCGTAATNCTCTAATGGATTTGATTTATATNANGGATCAAAGGCTGGAGANTCATATTNGGCNCAAAANTCCTCACANTACCCGTAATGTTCGTTTTCATTAAANGCNTCTCTTGCATTCCTATNNCCACCTAAATGGTGCCANAAATAATAACCCTGAAAAACTCCATGGTTTTNAACCATCCAGTGNTTAGCNGNAGAAACAAAAGGNTTNAGNATNNCTGCNGCNANATCAGGNTGGTTATATGGNGTCAATACGTCGCCAATNTCATGNAATAGNGCACAAACAATNTATTCATCNTCNCGACCGTCNCGTTCAGCNCTTGTTGCAGTCTGNACACTATGTTCTAATCGGTCTACNGGAAATCCTCCATAATCATTTCTTAACAATTCAAGTTGTTCAAGAATCCGATTCGGTAGAGCAGCTTCCAATTCNCCCCTTTGAGANATNATTAANTCCCAATCTTCTTTTGTAGATTCGGCAAAAGAAGTAAAAGTTGCTCTTGGCAACTNTTCAATTNCAGTCATCNCNCCTCCAAGGTCCANCAATAAAAATCGTAGGNCAGAAACTTACAANATGGCTTGTCGAACTGTACTTTTATTAAAACAACTTTTGCGGGTGTAGTTCAATGGTAGAACTTCAGCTTCCCAAGCTGATGATGGGAGTTCGATTCTCCTCACCCGCTCACACTATATTTATTGTTCTGTAAATAACTTTAAAAAAATTACTAAGATTTCTATATGGTTTTTGAATCAGAATCACCCATTGAAAGCTGTGATTACCACACAGCTGGCGAACCATTCAGAATAGTTGACGCGGGATCAATGAAAGGTTCAACTGTTATCGAACGTCGCTCATGGGCTGAAACTAATCTCGACGATCTTCGCAAATTATTAGTCCACGAACCAAGAGGACATGCCGACATGTACGGCGGTTTTGTTGTCCCACCTGATGATGAAAACGGAGATTTAGGAGTTGTTTTCTTTCATTCAGATGGATTCAGCACAGCATGCGGGCATGGAACAATTGCGCTAGTTACTTGGGCGATAGATAGTGGTTTAATCGAATCAAAATCAGAACTCGTTGAAGTTGTAGTCGATGTGCCTTCCGGAAGACTATTCACAAAAGCCAAAATAGTTAACGGAAAAGTCGAAAGCGTTACTTTTGAAAATGTACCTTCTTTTGTAAGTGCCAAAGATGTAANAATAGATACAAAATTTGGATCAATAACTATTGACGTGTCCTTCGGGGGAGCCTTTTATGCTTCAATTTCAACTGATCAATTAAATTTAAACCCAAGCTCAAAACACCTAAATGAGTTAATCGAAATCGGCAGAGAAATAAAATTAAAAACATACAATCTAAAATTTGCCGAACATCCTTCTGACGAAAGGCTTTCAGGAATTTATGGTTCAATCTTCTACGAAACCCTGGAAGAAAAACCTCTAAAACAACGAAATGTAACCATTTTTGCCGATGGACAAGTCGACAGGTCACCATGCGGTTCCGGCACTTCCGCTCGACTTGCTTTGCTTNATGAAAAAAAACAAATAAAAGTTGGTGAGCCTTTCTTTGACTATGGGATTGCAGGTGGAATGTTCACAGGACANATAATAGATAAAAAAGAAAACACTGTTATTACCTCAGTTGAAGGATCTGCTTACTGTTGTAACAAAAATTCTTTCTATCTCGACCCACGTGANCCAATCGGCCTAGGATTTAAGCTCAGATGAGAGAAATTCCTCACTATCACGCCGATGAAATTTTTTCATTTGGCATAAAAAATACTATTGCTGCTTTAAAAACCAGCGCTGCAGTAAGTAGCCAACCTATTCCTAGAGAACATATTCCTTTAGACCAAGGAGAGGACTTCCTCCTTATGCCAGCAATTTCTTCAACAGGCATAGGTATAAAACTGGTCACAGTTATGACTCAAAATCCAACTATTGGTCTTCCTCTTGTGCACGGCTTCTACCTGTACTGCGACAAAAAAACCGGTGTTCCTAAAGCGACTTTTGACGGTTCGGCTTTAACGACACTTAGAACACCTGCAGCATCAGCAGTTGCGACAGAAATACTTTCAACAGAAACTACTCGAAGTTTGGGCATTTTTGGTACGGGAGTGCAAGCACGTGGTCATATTGAAGCAATGCTTACAGTTCGTCCAAACATTGAACAAATTGTTATTTCTGGAAGGACACGAGAATCTACTGAAAAATTTNTTAACTCTTTAAAAATAAATAATCAAAAAATTACTGTGGGTTCCCCTGAAGAAACCGCTGCCTGTGACCTGGTTTGCGCATGCACGAGTGCTAAAAAACCAGTGATCCCTACTAATTCGGTTAAACCAGGGGCTCATTTAAACTTAATTGGATCTTTTTCTGATGAGCAGAAAGAAGCAGACTCAAAGTTGATACAAAATGCTGAAATTTTTGTAGATCATCGAACAGCTGCCAAAGAAGAAGCCGGAGAGCTCATAGCTGCCGAACTTGAAGAAAATTGGTCTTTTGAAAATATTGTGGGAGATTTTTCACAATTGGTTCAAGGAAAAGTAAATCGAAGCTCCCTAGAAGCTATAACACTTTTCAAATCAGTTGGNCTTGCCACTTGGGATCTAATCGTTGCTGAAATGATCTATAACGAAACTAATTAAAAAATTAAATTTTCCCACTGTGCTTAGCAAGTCATGACGTGAAAAAATGACACTTTACAGAAACGACTGAAAATGAAATATGATTCTTCAAAATCTTCAGACCCTATCAATGAAGACCAGAACAAACTGTCTTCATTAACATCAGTTGTCATTGATGAAGAAGAACGCCGAGAAGCAAGGGAAAAAGAAGCTGAAATAATTTTTCCAGATGACCTTTTACCAGGCGTTAAATCAGAAGGAATTAGCTTTAAAAAAGGTCTACGCCTAGGTGGAGGGGCAGCAACATTTTTTACTCTCGCTCTTTTATCAGGCTTAGAAGAGCTTCAAACCGCAGCTATTAATGTCTTAGCTCCAGATATACGCGACACATTTAATGTTAGTGATGGAACAATTACTTTCATAGCAAGTTCATCAGCAGCTTTTGTTGTCTTAGGTTCACTTCCAATGGGGTGGATGGCCGACCGGTTAAGAAGAGTTCCAATAATCGGCTGGGCTAGCTCAATTTTTGCTGGAATGGTTTTTCTATCAGGAGTTGCAGTTAACGCCTTTATGTTCTTCTGGGCGAGATTTGGGGTTGGGATCGCAAAAGCAAGCACAATCCCAGTTCATAGTTCTGTAATTGCTGATACCTACCCCATAGGTATAAGGGGAAGACTCGGTTCATTAAATGGAATCATAAATAACGGATTGAGAGTCGTTAGTCCAGTTCTAGTAGGAGCAATAGCTCTTGCCGCGAGTGGTTCAGATGGAATAGATGGTTGGAGATGGTGCTACTACTTACTCGGCGTGCCTGTGGTNATCGTTGCTTTATATTCATTTTTCTTAAAAGAACCAGAAAGAGGAAAATGGGAAAAAACTGANGTTCTAGGAGAATCTTTCATAGANGATAAACCCTTACCTATTTCAATGGAAGCAGCATTTTCACGGTTATTGCAAATAAAAACAGTGAAAACAGTCGTTGTCGCTTTTAGTGCACTCGGCTTTGGACTATTTACTGCACCTGTTTTGGAAAATCTTTTTCTTGAGGACGAATTTGGATTAGATGCCTTTGAAAGAGGAATTAGTGGAACAGCAGGAGGGGTTTTTGCAGTGATCGCCCTTATCTGGGTAGGTCCCAAATTTGATCGCCTTTGGCGAGAAAACCCCACTCGAACTCTGCATCTAATCGGCTTAGGAATTGCTATAGCCGGAATTCTTAAGCCAGTTCAATTTTTTATGCCAAACGTTGCATTATTTGTGATAACTGGAATACCAAGTCTGATTCTTCTTACAGCTTCGTTTGCGATGGTAAGTCCCATTCTGCAAGCAATTGTTCCATACCGATTACGTGGTACTGGTTCAGCATTAGTAACTCTTTACATTTTCTTTATCGGTGCAACGGGTGGAGGATTAATTTCTCTTCTTTTTACAGATACTTGGGGTCCACGTGTAACTGTCATAGTGCTTACAGTCCCTTCTTCAGTAATTGGGGGTTGGATAATGTACAGGGGAGCCAAGTTCCTAAAAAATGACCTTTCATTAAACGTCCAAGAGTTATTTGAAGAACAAGAGGAAAAGCGTCGTAGATCTAACACAAACGAAACAATCCCTGCACTACAAGTAAATAATGTTGATTTCTCTTACGGTACGGTTCAAATTCTTTTCGATATTTCACTAGAAGTANAAAAAGGTGAAACTCTCGCACTTTTAGGAACAAATGGAGCTGGAAAATCAACCCTTCTTAGAGTCATTAGCGGTTTAGGAGTTCCCAAAAGAGGAGTGGTGCGACTCAATGGACAAACAATAACCTTTGCCTCCCCCGAAAGACGAGCGAAACTAGGTGTCCAACAACTCCCTGGAGGAGCAGGAGTTTTTAGTGATATGACAGTTAATCAAAATCTGATTATGGGTGCTTTTATTCATAAAGACGATAAGGAAGATGTTAAAAAAAGAATCGAAAACGTATTTGAACTTTTCCCAGAATTACACAAACTGCAAAAGCAAAAAGCAGGATCACTGTCAGGTGGTCAACAACAAATGCTCTCACTTGGACGCGTTCTACTCCATGAACCTGAAATTCTTCTTATTGATGAACTTTCCTTAGGCCTGGCTCCGACAGTCATTCAAGACCTTTTGGATATCATCGAACGCCTTCAAGAAAAAGGACAAACAATGATTGTTGTAGAACAATCATTAAACATCGCCCTTTCAATTGCTAATAGAGCGATTTTCTTAGAAAAAGGACAGATTCGTTTTGAAGGTTCTGCTCAAGAACTATCCNAACGTGACGATTTAGCTAGAGCTGTTTTCCTCGGTGACGAAGGCGGTTGATGTGATTAGCTCTCTAGAAGTTCTTTTGACCGAATCACCACAAATTCTCGCTGTGTGGACCACGCGCCAGCTTTGGTTTGATGGNTTAATAAATGGAATGGTCTTTGGATTGCTAGCGCTTGGGATAGTGCTTATTTACCGNTCCACTCGTGTAATAAATCTTGCAGTAGGCAATATGGGTTTACCTGCTGTAGGNCTTATGGCGCTAATGGTCATCAACTATGGGTTTCCTTATTGGGTAGCTTTACCAATAGCCCTGCTAGTAGGAACTTTAGTTGGCTCGATCATAGAGCTTGCTGTGATTCGTCGACTCTTTAATGCTCCTAGAGTAATAGTTTTAGTTGCAACAATTGGAATAGCTCAGCTGATGCAGGCGGTCTTGGCTGCATACCCAGATATTGAAAGCAAAAGAGGGGTTAGATACCCAGTTCCGTTATCTGGTAAATGGAATGATGTTTTCGGTCTTCGAATTACTGGTCCTAAATTAACAATCCTGATCATTGTCCCCCTCCTAACTCTTGCTCTGTCTTGGTTTTTGAATAAAACCATTTTTGGACAGACCGTTCAAGCCTCTGCAAATAATGCTGATCTGGCAAAATTGTCGGGCATAAAACCAAAAGTTGTTTCACTTTTTGTTTGGACTGTAGCAGGCACTCTTTCAAGCGTTTCTCTTCTGCTTCTATCAGGAAGTAGGGGTTCCCTGACAGGAATAACAAATCTCGGCCCTAATACTATGACTAGGGCTCTAGCAGCCGCAGTTATCGCTGGGATGTATTCATTCCCAAGAGCTTTAATTGCGGGAATTGTAATAGGTATCGCTCAAGCTCATGTTCAATTTGTTTTTCTAGATCAAGTGGGTCTAATAGATTTCATACTTTTCTTGGTAGTGGCGATTGCAGTAGCATTTCAAAGCCGATCTTCTGATGCAGAGGAAAGTTCTTTTTCTTTCAGCCCACGAAGAAAACCTATTCCAGAAAGACTTAATCAATTTTGGTGGGTTAGGAATTTATCTTCGATAACTCTTTCAGTGCTGTTGCTTTTTGCTCTTGTTATCCCTTTCATCGTCACTTTGCCTTCTCGACATCTTCTTTACGCAAGTGTTCTGGCATTTGCAATTTGCGCTGTCTCACTTACTGTTGTTACAGGATGGGCGGGACAATTATCCCTTAGTCAAATGGCCTTTGCTGGCATCGGAGCACTTGCTGCTGCTGGGTTTAATCGAGGGTTAGATTTCGGCGTTGGTTTCGGNGACAAATGGCATCTTTTTTCAGTCTCACTTCCTAAATTTCCATTTTTGATTTCAATGCTATTAGCAAGTCTGATCGCTGGTATTTCAGCTGCAATAATTGGACTAGGGGCACTAAGGGTAAAAGGTCTCCTTTTAGCAGTTTCAACTTTTGCTTTTGCCNTAGCAGCATCTCAATACATTTATAGACGCCCTGTCCTTAGTGGCGGTTACAACCAAAGCGTTCCATTTCGCCGTGGGAGTCTCGGACCTATTGAATTAGCAAGTCAACGATCTTATTATTTCCTCTGCCTCGGAGCTCTAGTTCTAACTCTTTTTCTAATAAACAGACTCAGAAAGAGCGGCATAGGGAGATCAATAATAGCTGTTAGAGAAAACGAAAATACTGCCGCCGCATACACTGTGGTTCCTCATAGAACAAAATTAATTGCTTTTTCTTTAGCAGGNTGTTTAGCAGGACTAGGAGGGTCNCTCTTAGGAGGCTTAGTTCAAAACATACCTTTCACNGAACGATTCTTTATGATTAGCAATTCACTTAAANTNGTCTCAATGGTTGTAATTGGTGGNCTTGGAACGCTTATGGGTCCAGTTATTGGATCCATGTGGGTAATTGGGTTGCCAGCAATATGGCCAGAAAATGATCTGGTTCCACTTTTCACATCAAGTATTGGACTTCTCGTACTTCTTTTATATTTTCCTGGTGGACTAGTACAAATTGCTTATTCAGCAAGAAATTCTTTATTGAATTGGGCTGAACAAAAACTTGTAGTTACTCCAGTTAAAACAACCACAACTCCACCTGCTTCGCTAAAGAGAGATACTGACCTGTATCAACCATCCGGAACTATTTTGGAAACGACAAATATTTCAGTTTCCTATGGAGGTTTAATTGCAGTTAACGCCGTAGATATAAAAGTAGATTCTGGAGAAGTTGTAGGCCTAATCGGAACTAATGGTGCCGGCAAATCAACACTTATGAATGCCATAGGCGGATATGTGCCTTCAACCGGAAGCGTAACCTTGTTAGATGATGACGTCACCCATTTAACTTCTGCAATGCGAGCACGTAAAGGTTTAGGTAGAACTTTTCAGGCAGCTCAACTATTTCCCGAATTAACTGTTAGAGAAACAGTCCAAGTGGCACTTGAAGCAAGAGATCGTGCGCGTCTGTTCCCAACTGCATTATCTCTTCCAAATGCCACTCGTAACGAAATCAACAAAACAAAGCAAGCTAATGAATTAATTGACTTTCTGGGNCTAGGTAGATACGCAGATTCTTTCATAGCTGAACTTTCAACAGGCACACGACGAATAGTTGAATTGGCTGGCCTTTTAGCTTTAGATGCAAAAATGCTTTGTCTTGACGAACCAACCGCTGGAATTGCCCAAAGAGAAACTGAAGCTTTTGGCCCACTTCTGAAAGAAATTCAAGAAGAACTTGGTGCATCAATGTTAGTAATAGAACACGATATGCCGATGATAATGGCGCTTTCTGACCGCGTTTACTGTTTAGAAGCAGGAACCATCATCTCAGAAGGTCAACCTTTTGAGGTGAGAAACGATCCAGCAGTTATAGCTAGCTACTTGGGAACAGATGAAAGAGCTATTAGTCGGAGCGACACCCAATAATTTTACTTATTCATCACCATCACTACCGGACCGGCCATCTAATAAATCTTTCCTTATTTCAGATTTTGGCTTCTCAATACCTACCTGATTTTCAACTTCCCTCACCCAAACTGTTCTTTGAGGGAAAGGAATCTCTATGCCGTTTTCATCAAAAGCTTTTTTCAAACGTGCTCTTATTTTCCTAGCAGTTGACCACTGTTCTCCTGCTTCAGTTTTAACGGCTAAACGAATAGAAATTGAATCTGCGCCAAAGTTTTGAACACCCCAAATTTCAGGCTCTTCAATAATCGTCGCTGATTCCAGATTTTCTTTCCATAGTTCATCTGCAACCTCTTTAATAACACTTGCTGCTAAATCAATGTCCGTATCATAAGCAACATCAACATCTAAAACAGATCGAGCCCAAATCTGAGAAGAATTGCAAACTCTACGAATTTCTCCGTTAGGCACTACCCAAACTGCACCATGTACATCACGAAGAACCGTTGTTCTTAATGAAACCCTTTCGACTGTGCCCGATGCTTCACCTAAATCAACAAAATCACCTTCCGCGTACTGATCTTCGACAAGTATAAAGATGCCTGCAATAAAATCTGATACCNCAGACTGAGCTCCAAAACCAACGGCGAAACCTACAATTCCTGCACCAGCTATTAGTGGTCCCAAATCAAATCCAATCTCACCTAAAGCCAGCAAAACTCCCAAACTGTAAGTAGTTAATGTCGCAAGAGTNCTAAGCAAACCTCCTAGTGTTTTAGCTCGTTGACGGGACCGCTCTGCTCGTTCTCGATTTTTTTGTAATCGTGCTTTTGCTCGCCTTCCAACTCGAGCAACCAAAGCATCAGACTTTTCTTCATNNTCTATAAGTGATCTTTCTTGGACAAGCCGNTCTACAACNGNACTAATTGCCTTCTTTAATATCCGATTAGCTACATAAGCACCAACAAGGATAAATAAGATCTTTAAAGGTTTTTCAACAGCCCAGGCAGATATTTCCGCCAAACGCTCATTGTCTGAAACATCCCAAATCCATTCACAGACAAAACTAGGTTCCAAACCACAAGCATCTGTCAATCCCGATGGATCTACTTGAGCAATAAACCGCTCGAACATTAACTCACCTCCACGATGGCATTAATTTAGTAATCAATACTGAACTACAAAGTAATTCAACCAATTAATCCTGCTAAAGACCAAACTGCAACAATTAAACCAACAATTATGTAAATAAAGCTTCGCCAAAAAGGTGCTTTTCTTAAATCCTGCTCATCCCGATTTTTAGGTGGATTTAACAAAGCAGCAAGATTTCCCAAACACATAGCAGAACCAAATGCAAGAAGAAGCCATTCAAGTAATTTTTCGCCTAAAAACACAGTTAAATTTAAAAGTTTCCTGGTTCATTAATGGAACCAGCTTTTGGTATTGCTGAATCAGATTCGTCATCTCTTCTTGAGAGAGTAGCGAACTTGGTGAAATTAGGCATATAGGCTAAGCGAACTCTATCAACTGGACCATTTCTATTTTTCGCAAGATTTATTTCAGCAATTCCCATTTGACTACTCTCAGGGTTATAAATTTCATCGCGATAAATGAACATCACTAAATCTGCATCTTGTTCAATAGATCCGGACTCACGAAGATCTGAAAGCATGGGCCTCTTATCTTGTCGACTTTCCAAACTTCTTGATAACTGTGAAATTCCTATAACTGGAGTATCTAAATCTCTAGCCAAAAGTTTAAGCCCCCTACTTATTTCGGATATTTCAACCTGTCTACTTTCAGCTTTAGACCGTCCTGTCATAAGTTGTAAATAGTCAACAACTATTACTCCTAAATTGCCTATACGACTTTTAAGTCGCCTAGCTTTAGCTCTTATTTCCATTATTGAAATACCAGGATTGTCATCAATGTAAATGGGTGCTTGATCTAAATTCCCAAAACCTTTATGAATGCGAACCCAATCATCCTCGCTCATCNGTCTATTTCCAATTTTTTGAGAGTCGACTTTCGCCTCTGCGCAAAGAATTCGCTGCGTTAGCTCTAAGCGACTCATCTCTAATGAAAAAATTAATGCAGGCTGATTTGCAACGGTTGCTATGTGAGTTGCAATGTTAAGTCCAAATGATGTTTTACCAACAGATGGTCTAGCTCCAATTATTATTAAATTGCCTTTTTGCAAACCAAAAGTAAGTTCATCAATTTGCTTAAAACCAGTCGGTACTCCTGTTAGTCCTTCACCTAATGCTTTTTCTTCTATTGCATCAATGGTCTGATCAAGCAAATCGCGCATTTGACCCATGGATTCATTAATTCTTCCGCGTGCTAATTGGTAAACAAGGTTTTCGGCTTCGTCTACAGCCTTAGGTACATCTTCAGGTCTGCTATAACCGATTTCTGCCATCTCGCTAGCAGCGCCAATTAGTCCACGGAGTGTTGCATGTTCTTGAACAATTCTGGCAAAAGAAGAAGCCGACGTGATTGCTGGCGTAACGGCTTGAAGATCCAACAACATTCCGGGGCCACCAATACCTTCAAGTAATCCAGCACGGTCTAAGGCATCTGCAACAGTTACCGGATCAGATGGTTCACCTGATGCATAAAGGCCACAGATCGCATCAAAAACGTGAGCGTGAGAAGGTTTATAAAAATGTTCTGCTGAAGTTACCTCAAGTGCATCAGCAATCGCGTCTTTAGATAAAAGCATTGCCCCCAATAACGAAGCTTCGGCTTCAATATTGTGTGGTGGTACTCTCGCTCCAGTCTTTTCTCTTTGCGATGAAACAGGCAACGAAGAAGGTTCTTCTAAATTGTGCCAGTCTTCTTCGAGTGCACTCAAAACTTATCCTCCTAACACTTCACACACGAGGTTCCACTATGCCACTATTGGCTTGTGGAACGCTAGAGGAAAACCCTAAAAACATAGGGGAAAAGTACACTTTTTAAGTGGATCAGTCTGTGGATTAACTTGTGGAATAAACANAATTAATGGGGAAAACTCTAAACTTCNCTTTGAACATCAACAGTTACTTGCATTTCAACTTCAGGATGTAAATGCAAAGTAAATTGATGAGTTCCGATTTCCTTTGCGGTCTCACCCGAAATATCTTTGCGGTCAATCTCTAAACCAACTTGGTCCTGCAGTGCTTGTGCAATTTCTGCAACCCCTACCGAGCCAAACAGTTTTCCCGCCTCAGAAGCATTCGCAGAAATTTGAATAATAATTCCGTCTAAACGAGAAACTATTTCTTCAGCGTCAGCTTTATCTTCAATAGCTTTTAAAGCACGTTTCTTTTGCATTGCTTCAGCTTGAGCAGTAACTCCAGAAGATGCTACAACAGCTAACCCTCGTGGTAGCAAAAAATTTCTTGCATGACCGCTTGCAACATCTACAATGTCTCCCGTTCTACCCAGACCATCTACGTCAGAACGGAGGAGAACCTTCATGATTCTTCTCCTTCATCAATATCAAGAACAACTTCATTTTGATTATCTTGTGTATCAGCAAATGAGTCCGCTAGTTCTGGATTCGGTTCTAATGAAGAAATTTCTGATGATTCAAAATTTTCACCTTCAGTACCAGGAGGAGGTGTCGTAGGTTGAGGAGGTGGACCNGACGCTCTGTCAGAACGATCATCATCATTTCTTCTTTCCCGTCTTTGAGTTGTAACTGCCGCTTTATAAGGCATCAAAGCCATCTCTCGCGCATTTTTTATCGCTCGTGCAACAGCTCTCTGTTGTTGAGCATCATTGCCACTGTTGTGACGCGCCTTAATTTTTGAACGCTCAGACAAAAACTTGTTAAGTAAATCAGTGTCTTTATAGTCGACATATTCTATTTTTCCAATTGTTAAAGGACTAACCCTTTTTCTTCGCATCCGACCNTTTTTTTCGTCGAATTGAGAACTTTTAAATTCTTTCCGTGCCATCAAAAAGGTTCCTCATCTGTTTTATCTGTTGGATTGTTATCGAATACTTCTGTGGTGTCATTTCCTCCACCAGCATCTCCTTTNCCGCTTTCACCGGAAAATTCACTACGTGTTACTTCTGCTGAAGCCCATTGCAAACTAGGCCCCACTTCTTCAGCCTGAATGTCAACGACGTTTCGTTTTTCGCCTGCTTCAGTTTCCCAACTTCTCCAGTTCATTCGACCAGTAACAATTACTCGCGTACCTTTTGCAATAGATTCAGAAACATTTTCTGCCAAACTCCGCCAACAAGTAACATTAAAAAACATTGCTTCATCTTCACCATTCTGCTTTCGAAGATTCCAAGCAAGACCAAACTCGCAAACAGGGATACCACTAGAAATGAAACGTAGCTCTGGATCACGAGTTACATTTCCAATGATTGTTACCGTGTTATTAAATGCCATATTATTTACTCCAATTCAAATTGTTAGTTAAGCGGATATATCTTCTAAAAGGCCACGCTTCATACCCTCTTCATCTGGAAGGCGAATAATTTTATGTCGAACTACTTCACTTNTATCAGCCAAGCGNAGAAGGCGNTCGCTCGAATCAATATTTGTTGCTTGAGTAGCTATCTCAAGAACAACATAAAATCCTTCCCATTTATGGTTGATTCGATAACTAAACTTCCGTCTACCCCACGGCTCTGTATCTTTTGAAGACACAACTTTGCCATTTTCGCTTTCAACAGTTGAAGCAATATTAGATAAGTAGCTTGAAATGGCATCTTCATTAAGATCGCCATCAAAAATAATCATTAACTCGTAAGCCCGCATGACAGGCAATCACCTCCTATGGTTCCAAACAAACCCTTTGCTTGTTCAGAGCCCCTATTGGGGCAGGGGAAATACATTTTACCCTTGTTAAGAACAAAATAAGGCTAATCCCAACAAGTAAGTTGATAAAGAGTTTTTCCATATCTACAAATACTGCTTAAGAGGTGTGACACAAATAGTTATATAGCACCATAAAGTCCGAGCTCTTCAGAAGTTTCAGAGCTCAAACAATACGACTCACTCTCTGACGGGAAGGAACCACTTTTAACGTCAGTTACAAATTCACGTAATGCGGAAACACCATCTAAATGAAATTGAGCATAGCTACGTACGAATTTTGGGATAATTCTCTTTTCAAAACCTAACANATCATGCAAAACAAGCACCTGTCCATCACAATCTGATCCCGCACCTATACCAATTGTCGGTATATCAATAGAAGAAGTAACCATTGAAGCAACTTGAGAAGGAACGCCTTCAAGAACAATAGAAAAACAACCAGCATGCTCCAAAGCCTTTGCAGCAGAAACTAAATCCAAAGCACCTTTAGTGTCACGTGCTTGCACTTTAAATCCACCCATTGCATTTACTGACTGCGGTGTTAACCCTAGATGTCCCATAANCGGAATTTCAGCAGATAATAAGGCTTCGATCATAGGAATTCGATTTCGTCCGCCTTCAAGTTTTACTGCATGTGCACCCGCTCTGATGAGTTTGGCAGCGTTATTAACTGTCTCTTCAACAGAAATGTGGTAACTAAGCCAAGGTAAATCAGCAACAACAAGTGCAGAAGGTTTAGTTCGCGCCACAGCAGCAGTGTGATGAGCAATATCATCAACTGTTACTTGAAGAGTGTCTTCATAACCTAGAACAACCATAGCTAATGAATCACCAACAAGGATCATGTCTACGCCCGCTTCATCGACCATTCGTGCACCTGGGGCGTCATAAGCGGTAACCATCACTAAAGGTTTCGACCCATGAGCAACTTTCTGCTCACGAATAGAAGGAACAGTAGATCTCGACACCAAAATTCTCCTTTTCAGTCCAGCGCACAAAGCTGCCGGCAGTATTTAATATTACCAATAAATCAAAATTAAAAGGTTTGATAATTTTAAAATTTATTTCCTCCCAAGGATGCAATCCTTACCAGATGATTCCATCCACAGTCAGGACATACCTCAATTACATACGCTGAAAGCTGCGTTTTTCGGTCATCGAGTCGTTGAAGCTCTCCCTTCGTAGAGATACAACGACCATGAGCCGGCAACCTCGGACCAAAAACATAAGTTACATAATAAACTTCACCTAGTTCACAAATAGGACAACCCTCTTCNACGGAAACTCCACAATGAATNGCGTTTCGTCTCAACATGGGTTGAGCATCACACAAGTTTTCTCGCTCAATTTTCCCATTTTTCCAATAATCAATAACTGCCTGTCGTGCAAGTCTGTATTCAACATCTGCAACACGCTCTACAGAAATTAAATCCTCTTTTTCAAGAGCAATACTGCGATTAGAAATTGAAAACTTTTTTGTCCTTACTGAAGACATCAACACACATTAGTCATTTAATTGATTAAGAAACTTGCCGGAAATCCATAAAAAATTTATTTTTTCCAGTGCTTCAAAACCATCTTTTTTTCTTCATCAATTGAAATAGTGCCATCGCGGAGATGTATTTCTTTAAGCCAACTTAAAATCTCACCTACTAGCGGGCCAGGCTCTATATTAAGCAAGTCCATCAATTCTTGGGCAGTTAAGAGCGGTTCAAATGAAATCAAATCTTCCGTTGATCTTAAAATTTCTAATGAACTTAAAAATTCTTTAATATTTGAATTTGAAGCCTGAATGATATTAATTGAAGTCTCAACACTCAATTGATTTAAATCAATTAAACGACGAAGCTCTTCATTAGTCCATTTTTCACTTTTTGGGCCACTGGAAAGTACGTTCAAAAAATCAACAGTGGTTTCTATCCGACGCTTTTCTTCTCGAGACATCTTTAGACGTTTTAAAGATTCTTTAACTTCATTTTTTGAAAGTCCTTTAAAAAAAATAGAAAGTCTTGTTACAGGGTCATCAGGTGGCAACAATGAGAATATTTTGTCGAAATTGTTATGATCCAAATTTGATTCGAAAGAGAAGATCTTTGGTAATAAATGAACTTTTTCTAAAAAATCAAAACCTTTTGTGGGATTCTCTAAAGAAAGAAGTTTCAAAAACTCTTCTCTTATCCTTTCTGCCGAAACAATCAAAATTCTGTCTGCTAAATCTTTTGCAGTGTCAACAATTTCTTGAACTGGTTGCAAATCATAACCAGCTAAGAATCTTGCAGCTCTTAACATTCTTAAAGGNTCATCGTTGAATGACTTATCAGGAGCTAACGGGGTTCGAAGAATTTTATTCTCTAAATCTGATCTACCGTTAAAAGGATCAAAAAAAATCCCACTATCAACTTCAANAGCCATTGCATTAANTGTGAAATCTCTTCGACTTAAATCATCTTCCAGATTTAATGAAAAAGTGACTGAAGGTTTTCTAGAAGAACTTATATAAGACTCAGACCTATGAGTTGTTATTTCCATTCTTATTTCACCGATTCTCAAACCAATTGTTCCAAATCGTTCACCTTGCAACCAGACTGCATCAGCCACAGGTTCAACTAATGCTCGAATTTGATCAGGAGTAGCGTTAGTTGTGAGATCTAAATCAGGACTTTCAATGTTTTTATTCATCAAAACATCGCGAACGACCCCCCCTACTAAAAAAAGCGTATGTTTTTCCTGAACAAACCTTCCCGTAATAGGACTAACTAAATCTCTTAAACGATCAAAATTTTCTGTCACAAAACTACCCCATGTAACTGCGCAACTCTATTGACAACTTCTATGCCAGGTCCATCTCCAGTCGCTGATTCAGGCCGCAAATCAATGCCCATTATGGACGCAAANGAAGCACTTACAGAATCTGTCAATGCTTGAAGGTTATAACCTCCCTCTAAAAAGAAAATACACCTACTTTTTGGTGCCAAATTAAACAAACTTGCAGTCAAGTCAGCAAAGTCTCCTGAAGTCAATCCCATATCAGTTAAAGGATCTTCTCTATGCGCATCAAAACCCGCAGAAACTAATACCCAGTCTGGCCGAAAATCTTCTACAAGAGGAACAACAATTTTATCTAATGCTGATCTATATGTACTCCCTGTCGAACCTGGAGGAAGAGGTATGTTTACTGTAAAACCCTGTCCTTCTAATTCACCCATCTCTTCTTCTGAACCAGTGCCTGGATACAAAGGCCATTGGTGAATTGAAATCATAAGAACACGAGGATCGGAATAAAAAATTTCTTGTGTGCCGTTTCCATGATGAGCATCTATATCAATAACAGCAACTTTTTCACCTTTCGCTATTAAAGACGCTGCGGTAATTGCAATATTGTTAATTAGACAAAACCCCATTGAACGATCAGAAGTCGCGTGATGTCCAGGTGGTCTAATCGCACAAAATGCAGTTTCTGCTTCAGTTTGAATTAATGCTTCAACCGCCGNGAGACCTGACCCTGCTGCTAATCGAGCTGCATCCCACGATCCTGCACTAATTCCAGTATCAGGATCCATACGACCCCCACCCTGTGCATCCACGGCTTCCAAAGCTTGAATATGTTCAATTGGATGGCATCTTAAAAGTTCTGTTTCCTTAGCAATTCGAGGTGCAATTCGAACTAAATCCTCTTCTAATAAAA
Source organism: Acidimicrobiaceae bacterium (assembly GCA_002716285.1). Classification (GTDB taxonomy): domain Bacteria; phylum Actinomycetota; class Acidimicrobiia; order Acidimicrobiales; family MedAcidi-G1; genus MedAcidi-G1. The sequence continues at coordinate 13,677 of PBAM01000001.1, read as the reverse complement.
GGTTGTCTAAACCTTTCCATACTGCTTCAAGACGTGCAGGAGATTCAGGATGCTTTTTTCCTGCAACATGTTCAAGAAACCGTTCATCAGTCAAAAACAACAACGCCACTTAAAGAGCGTAGTTCGAAGTTCCGACCATATAAGGGCCTTATAAATAAGTCTTAAGAATTTTTAATAAGTCTTAAGAATTTTTCTCTTACTAAAAGCAGCTAAAAGCCATATTCTGTAGGTATTGATAAAAATAGATTCTTAGCAATAAATAGTTTTATTAAAAAATGCTTATACGCGTCGCTTTTTGTATCAACTATTTTTGTTTTCTTCTCACATACACAGGCAAATGCGCAAAGTGAGATAAACCGAATTTCCTTACTTGAACAACCAGTCTGGTCAAAAACTAATAACTCGTTCAAATTAAGACTTTCAATTAACGACCTGCAGGAAGGAGATTTACTTGAGATATCCACACTGGAAAAATTAAATAGAGATTCACTTATAGAAAGTTTTGCATCAACAAATTTCAAAACTGAAATAACTTTATTTCAGTTATCTCTAACTCAAGAACAAATTAAAGCTAAAGAAATAAACATCGACGTGAATACAGATCTCAGTTCAAAGAATTCTGTTTTTTCTGAACCTGGAACAGTTCGTCCTTTAGTTGTAAAAAGCTTTAAAGCAAATCAAGAAAATTCTGAAACTTTAATGTTTCCACTTATACATTTCCTTGAACCTGAGAAAATAAACACTGTTTCTTTATCATTTATTGCAGAAATAACTGCTGAACCACCACTCCAACATGATGGAACTTACGTTCTCGACAGACAAGTAATTAATCAGTTAACAAATCTGGTGGAAACATTAAAAAATAACCCTGAAATAAATATGTCAATTAGTTTGCCACCGGCAACCTTGTCAGGTCTTTCTCACTCAATAAATCCAAAAGATGAAATTCTGCTCTTAGAGCTTAAACGTTTAGCAAAAACTCAATTACATGTTATTTCTTCACCTTTTGTGACAAGTGATCCCGAGTCGTGGCGCTTAATTAATCGCTTTGATACTTATAACGACCTTCTAGCAAGAGGAGATCTTCAAATAAATAATCACCTTCAACTACAACCTGATCGTACATTCTCTTTCATCTCAAACAGCGCTGTTATAGAAACTCTTGACTCGTTAAATAAAGTCGGTGTCAAAACTTTTATTACAGAGCTTTCCCATATTGACCCCAAGCCAAAAAAAGAAAAAGAAGCAAATCCATTAATTATTCTGAAAGGAGAAAATGGGAACATTTTTAGAGTTCTTGTTTTAGATAAAAAAATAAATTCCTATTTGACTCAATTAACAAACAAAAAATCAAATATGCAATTTCTACTCGCTGATCTTTATTTACTGGCGCTGGACNAAACTAAAAAAGAAAAAAACATCATAGTAAGAATTCCCAGTGACCTATCTGAAAATATGCTGAACCAAGTTTTTACAACCATAAAAAACTTTCCTTATTTAGATGTAAAACCACTTCCCGCTCTTGTTGATCAAATGGAACAAGACCAAGAAATAGACAAAACCAAATACATTCTTTGGAATAAATCACCACAAGATATTTCTAGTAGAGGTCCAAATCAGAACCTTGCGAAAGCAGCAATCAACGCTTACTCAGAAGTAATAGGCAAACCTCATCCAAATACTTCTTTTCTTTATGAACTTCTCGACACAACTTCTGCCAATGAATTAAGCGAAAATGAGGCGTCTAAGTACTTCACGACTATTTATGAGGAAATCGTCAAAGTAATTGATGGATTTACAAGCCCTCAAGACCAAAACGTTCGACTTACAAGTAGAAAAGCGGAACTTCCTTTTACGCTTCAAAACAACTTAAATCATGAAGCGACCGTAGTACTAATACTTCAGAGTGATGGGCGTATTAGTTTTCCTGAGGGCCAAACATTAGAAGTGAAACTAAATCCTGGGACAAACAAGATAAAAATACCTGTCAGTTCTCGTACTTCTGGAGATTCTCAAATCCGTATAGGTATTAGATCCCCGGATAAAGAACACCTATTGCAGTTAGACTCGAATTCACTTTTAATAAGAACAACTCGCCTATCAGGTGTCGGAATCCTACTTTTTGTTGGTGCTGTTTTTTTTCTCGCATTCTGGTGGTTGCGTTCCCGCCGGCTACGATCCATCCATAGACAGGAGGAAATATGAAAATCCGAATTGTTACAGATAGTGGAAGCGACCTTTCTGATGAAGAGGCTTCAAAATTGGGAATATCAATAGTCCCATTNAGCATTAGATTTGGTGAAGAGGAGTTAATTGACCGTGTTGAACTTGGAGCAGACGAGTTCTACGAACGAATGAATAATAGTGAAGATGTTCCACAAACTGCCGCACCTTCGCCTGGTGCATTCAAAACAGCTTTTGAAGANTGCTTTGAACAAGGAGCTGAAACTGTCATTTGTATAAATATGTCAAGTGAACTTTCTGCAACAATCCAAGCAGCAGAAACAGGAGCACGTGAATTAGGTGACAAAGATATACGTATCTTTGACAGTAAATCTGTAACAGGCGGATTGGGTACAATGGTTTTAAAGGCTGCAAAAGCTTCCCAAGACAATCACTCAGCTGATGAGATACTCACACTTCTAAATGATTTACGTTTAAAAACACGTGTATATGCAGCTATAGATACTTTAGAAAATCTTAAAAAAGGTGGAAGAATTGGTAATGCCCAAGCCTTACTGGGAAGCATGCTTTCGATAAAACCACTTATCGATGTTAGTAGTGGAATCGTTGAAGAAGCTGGAAGACAAAGAACAAGAAAAAANTCCCTTTTGTGGCTTCGCGAGAAATTATCCGAATTTGAAGGAAATATAGAAAATCTGGTTGTAATGCATGCCAGAGCTGAAGACCTAGACGAATTTCTTAATACTCTTGAAGGCCTAATCGATCAAACAACAATACGTGTAAGCGCACTTGGCCCAGTTGTAGCAAGTCACGGTGGACCAGGTGTAATAGGTATTTGTTTTACCTTAAAAAACTAATTACATGAAAACTAATAATAAAAATGAAAATTGGACTGCTTCAATTACAAACAACTTCATTAAAACAGTCTCACAATTTCGTTCATTCACAACTGANCCAATAATTTCCTCTTCCAAATGGATTATTTATGGACTAGCAGTCTTANTTTGTGTGTTTACAGCTCTAATACTTTTTGGCATTGCCATTTTTAAAATTGTTGACCAATCAATACCTGGAGGATCTTGGTTAGCATTTATTTTATTAGGTTTATTTTCTTGTTCTTTAGGTCTTCTCATACTAAAAGGCAANAGTGAAAAACAGTAATAATTCAATTAGTTGGAAAACAGATGNCAGATAGCCACCAAACAGTAGTAATAATAGGATCCGGTCCTGCAGGTTTAACTGCTGCTATCTATACAGCACGCGCTGAATTAAATCCTTTAGTTATAGAAGGAGAACCATCTTCCACTGGAGATCAACCAGGCGGACAATTAATGCTTACAACTGAAGTTGAAAATTTCCCTGGCTTTCCTGAAGGCATCTTGGGTCCGCAATTAATGGCTGATATGAAAGCCCAAGCAGAAAAGTTCGGCGCCACTTTTTTGACAAGAAAAGTTACCAAAGTAGATTTAACAACAAAACCTTTTGAAATCTGGATAGGTAACCCTGATGAAAATTCACCAGCACATACTGCTGACGCGGTAATTATTTCAACAGGAGCCCAATCAGTGATGCTAGAAGTTGAAGGTGAAAAAAGACTATTAGGACATGGACTGTCAACATGTGCCACTTGCGACGGCTTCTTTTTCAAAGATAAAAAAATTGCTGTTGTTGGTGGAGGTGACTCCGCAATTGAAGAGGCTACTTTCTTAACAAAATTTGCCTCTGAAGTAACAGTTATCCATAGAAGAGATGAACTACGAGCTTCAAAAATCATGCAGAAAAGAGCTCATGAAAATCCTAAAATAAATTTCCTATGGGATTCTGAGGTGACAGAAATACTTGGTTCAAATTCAGTTGAAGCCGTAAAAATTAGAAATACAANAACCCTTGAAGAAACAGAGCTTGATTTAGAAGGAATCTTTATTGCTATAGGTCATAAACCGAACACTTCACTTTTCATAGACAAACTTTCAATAGATAACTTGGGCTATATAAAGACAGAACCTCAAAGCACAAAAACAAACATTGAAGGTGTTTTCGCTTGCGGTGATATACAAGATCACAAATATAGACAAGCAATTACTGCCGCTGGATCAGGATGCATGGCAGCAATTGACGCAGAAGATTGGTTAGAAAACCATCAAAGTTGATATAAACAAAAAAATTCTGAAGGTGTTCTGCACTAAGCATCTATAAGGTGTAAAAATCCTTAAGTAACTAACTATTAATGGAGAAAATAATGAGTGGGGCTATCACAAATCTGTCAACAGAAAATTTTGACAGTGAAATTAATTCAGCAAATCAACCAATCCTTGTAGATTTTTGGGCCGAATGGTGTGGACCCTGTAAAATGATTGCACCCATTTTGGAAGAAATTGCTGACGAACAAGAAGGTGTAATAAAAATAGCAAAAGTAGATGTTGATAATGCGCCCGAATTAGCTCAAAAATTTGAAATAATGAGCATCCCCACTTTGATTGTTTTCAACAATGGAGAACCTGCAAAACGTTTAGTTGGTGCCCAGGGAAAACATCAGCTACTAGATGCTTTGTCAGAGTTCATTTAGCAATATTAAATCAAGAAAAATGTTGTGCAAAACAAAAACGCTTTAGAAATTGGGGACACTGGANACGACGTTCTTTCTCTACAAACCCGCCTATCAAATTTAGGTTTTTTAATTAACAGCTTTGAAGTGACTAAAAAAGAATTTGGCCCCGACACACAAGAAAAATTAAAAGACTTCCAAAAGTTTAGGGGCCTTAAAACAAGCGGTATTTTAGATGAAACCACAAAGGCAGTTTTATTAGAAGCAGCATTCAAATTAGGTAATAGGCAGTTATATCTCCAATCTCCAATGCTTAAAGGAGATGATGTATTTGAATTGCAAACACAATTAGGAAAATTAGGTTTTGATGTCGGACGGATCGATGGAATTTTTGGCCCGGATACAGTCAATGCCTTAATTGATTTTCAAAAAAATTTCGGCCTAATAGAAGATGGTATTGCTGGTCATGAAACAGTTCGAAATCTTCAAAATATAAAACATCGTGAAACCTCTGGTACACAAATTTCTAAAATTAAGGAAATTGAAAATTTAAGAATTCAAAGCAGTNAATTAAAATCCCGTCACTTAGTTGTAGGACACTTTGGCAATAGCGCAACTCTCGCAAATGCAACAGCTCGAATGCTTCGTCAAAAAGGAGCAAAAGTAATTGACCTAAATAATCCAGATGAAGACATACAAGCTAAAACCGCNAATGGNTTTGNAGCTGAAATGTACATAGGACTNCACATTGAGAATGATTCTTATTGCACGNTCAGTTATTTCAAAACAAAAAATTCCCAAAGTGAAGGCGGTTTTCGCTTAGCCACGCAGTGTTCAAAAGCAATTGCAAACATTATGGAAGTTAAGCCATCAACAAATGGAATGCAATTACCAATACTTAGGGCGACTAAAATGCCAGCTGTCCTGTGTGCTCTTGGGCCACCTGGAGAGGTCGTGGAAAAGACAAACGAAATAGCTGCAGGGTTAACTGGAGCTATTTCAAACTGGTTCAAGGATCCTTTAGAGTTTGCTGAATAAATATAAATTAAAAATTATATTTATTCTAAAATATTAAATATCCTNTGTAAATCGTCAGGGTCAGCAAATTCAATTACCAGTCGTCCCTTCTTTCCCCGTGAAACAACAGAAACCTTGGTGTTAAATCTTTCCGACAAGACTTTTTCCACTTCAAGATAAGCGGCTTCTTTAACTGAAGTTCCAAAAATTACTTTTTCTTTACTTGTATAACTAGTTTCATCTTGTAAATCATTAACTATCGACTCAAGTTGNCGCACTGAAAGAGCTTCTGAAACTATCCGTGATACTAGTTTTTCTTGGATTTTTCTATCAGTTACACCAGCTAAACACCTAGCATGACCAGCACTTAAAGCACCATCCATTATTAATCTTTGAATATCAGATGAAAGGTGTAAAAGCCGCAAAGCATTAGCAACAGCTGGGCGACTTCTTCCTACCCTTTCAGCAACTTGCTGTTGCGTCATGCTGAATTCATCCATAAGGCGGTGATAAGCAACAGCCTCATCGATTGGATTTAAATCTTCACGATGAAGATTTTCGATAATTGCCTGCTCAAAAGATTCAATGTCTTGAATTCTTCTAACAACAGCTGGTATCGAGGATAATCCNGCCCTTCTTGCTGCCAACCATCTTCTTTCACCAGCNATTAATTCATACCGACCATTTTGTTCACGTAACAAAATTGGTTGAAGAACACCNACTTCTTGAATCGATATAGTTAATTCCGACAATTTTTCATCATCAAAAACAGTTCTAGGTTGATACGGGTTTCTTTCTATATCCGCTAAAGGAACTTGTCTTAATTCACTTCCAGGTGTCATTAATACATCTTGTTCAGATTTGTTTTTGTCAACTAAATCTGGCTCTTGATTACTTACAGAATCAGGAATTAATGCTGACAAACCTTTACCTAAACCAGTTTTTTTACTCATTTAAAACCTCCTTTGCTAACTCTTTATAAGCAACTGCACCCCGTGAAGTTGGGTCAAACACTGTTATTGGCTGACCATAAGATGGGGCTTCAGAAAGACGAACCGACCTGGGGATTATCTGATTACAAACACGTTCACCAAAATATTCTCTGACTTCATCAGCGACTTGTTTTGAAATTTTTGTCCGCGAGTCATACATGACTAAAACAATTTTTGATATTTCTAAGTCAGGATTTAAATTTGATTTAACCAAATCAACATTCCCNACCAACTGTCCTAAACCTTCTAACGCATAATATTCACATTGAATTGGAACTATCACTTCATTTGCAAAGCACAATGCATTCACAGTTAAAAGGCCAAGAGCTGGAGGACAATCAATAAGAATAAAGTCATAATCACTAACAACCTCATCCAATGCACGGGTAAGCCTCTGCTCTCTACTGAAGGCAGTTACAAGTTCGATTTCAGCTCCTGCTAACTCTAAACTAGAAGGTAATAATTGGAGATTTTTTATACCAACACCGATAATCGTTTCAGAGGCAGTGTTTTCTTCAATAATCACCCGATATATCGAGGAATTTAATTCTTTCGTTGAAATACCTAAACCTGTTGTTGTGTTTGACTGGGGATCTAAATCTATAATTAGGACTTTTTTGCCACTTTCAGCAATAGCTGCACCAAGGTTTATTGTTGTGGTGGTTTTACCTACACCACCTTTTTGATTGGCAATAGCAATAATTCTTGGACTTTTTTTGTCGGGTGATTGACCATCACCCGGAGAAGTAATTGACATTGACCACACATTACCTAATAACTAAAAACAAACAAGCACCCTGAAAAATTAGTGTTTCACGTGAAACACTTGTATTTTTAGTGTTTCACGTGAAACACTAAAAATAACTACTAAAAAACAGGGTTTTTCGTGATTTTATTAAACCTACGAGGATAAATTTCAGGACATTTAGCAACACAAACAAAGGATCTGTAACCTGCTAAACCTGTGTGCCATTGTTCTTTCTGTTTTAAACCAAGATCTGCCAAACCGTCTACAGGCCATCTGTCTTGATTATCAGTTGAGTTCTTGAAGGGTGGTTCACTAACTATAAATAAACCATCGTCTCTTAATAAAGGACTCGCACATTCCGCTGTAATCGCCGGAGAGGCAAAGCTTCTAGCTGTAACAAGTTTAGCTTTTCCCCTGTAGTCACCTAGGCTTAATTCTTCAGCTGAACACTCAATGACCTCAACCTTCTCGTTCAAACCCAGGTCGAAAATAGCTTTTTTTAAAAAAGCACACTTTCTTGCACTGCGATCAGCTAATAACCAAAAACAGTCAGTAAAAGTAGCCAAAACCAAACCGGGTAAACCGCCGCCAGTACCTAAATCAATAGCTATATCTTTCTTTTCAAAGCTTTTAAGAAAAGAAGAATTCTCTTTTGAAAACAAATACCCTTTGCTGTGATCGATTCCATCTTTAGCAGCGTTTTTAGTTAAAAAACCTTCAGAAACAGCCAAATCAAGAATTTTTAGAAGTGTTTGAAACGTTATATCACTACGTTTCATCAACGGTTATTACGACATGGCGATCGTAATCTGAACCTTCCGAACGTGTTGTAACACCCTCTACGTCAGAAACTGCATCGTGAACCACTTTTCTATCAGAAGCATTCATAGGATCAAGAGCTATTGCATTTCCGTCTTCTATAACCTCATTTGCTTGATTTACCGCAAATTCAGCCAAAAATGTCCTTCGTCTTTCCCTGTAACCCCCAATATCTACAGTTAATTTACCTTCCGCTTCACCGTCTGAAAGACGTTGAATCATAGTGTGTGCAAGTTGAGTAATTGCACGAACCGTTTCTCCCCTAGGCCCTATAGCTAATCCAAGGTTTAATCCTTGCGCCTGGACAACAGCACGATTATCTTCTATCGAGCTAACGACACGCGCCTGTAAATCCATTCTTTCAAGAAGACCCGACACGAAATCTTCTATTATTTCAGCTTGTTCTTCAAGATTCATCCTATTTTTTATCACAGTCTCTTCGCCCCTATTACGAGTAGCAGAATCTGTTTTAAAACTCCCTTTCTTAGTGGATTTGATATCAGTATCGCGCTTTTTTCTTGCGTTTACCGCATTCTTATCGGTTTTATTATTATTTACAGTTTTTTTGTTAGTTTCTCGCGGGTTATCCTTTTTTACATTTTTTGAAGGCTTATTATTTTTAACTTTCTCTGAACCATTACTATTCTTTGCGCTCCTACCTTGTTTTTTGTTTCGCGGTCGGCGGTCAAATTTAGGTTTTGTATTTAATGGTTTTACTCTGGCCCGTAACCGAGCTTCTTTTCTTTTTAGACGAAATAAAGAATTGCTTCCTTCTTCGATAATCTCAAACTCCATATCATCTTCTGCAATACCCAGACGATCTAATGCTCGATCTTTCGCCTCATCAACGGTGGACCCCGTTGTTTCGATCCACTCCATAATTATTTCCTTTTCTTTTTCTTACGTTTTTTCTGACTTCTAGGCACATTCGTACCTAAAGGTGTGATTCTTCCTGTATTTACTGGATTTACTGGTTTTTCAATAGTTGAATCAATATCGCTTTTTTCCTTGCGTTTTTCTTTTTTCCTTGATTTAACAGTCTTTTTTTCATTTAAATGAGAACTGTTCCCATTATTTCCAGCGGTTGTTCTTTTTCTTTTAGCTTCTGTAGAAGACGTCTGATTTGTAGATGTTTTACCTTTCTTTTTTTCTTTCTGTGTATGTTTTTTTATCTCAGGTTTTTCAATTTTTTCTGATGGTGCAGGTGGGGCACTGACTACAACACTTTCTTTAGTTGCATTTTCACCATAAAACTTTCTAGTGATATATCCCTGTTGAATAATTCTGTACAGATTAGACATAACAAAATAAACAACAAGAGCTGCATCAAAACTAAAAGAGATAACAGGTAAAAAAAATGGCATTACTTTGAAAATCATCTGCTGTTGAGGACTGATAGCAGCTTGCTGATTTCTTCCGCGTATTTGTTTTTGTTGATACCAGGAAGAAGCAAAAACTAACAAAATTAAAATAAAGTAAGGAACTGAAGTAACAAAACCGTCAGAAAGTGCATCGCTCGCTGATCTAGCGAGATCTACCCCCCAGGAAACCATTTCTTTCTCTTGGCTTAAATCATTAAATAAAGCACTTTGATGATCTATGTAGTCAGGATAAAAAACTTCTAAACGGTCAGGAGGAACAGAAATTTCTTGATTAAATCTCCCAGCTATCCACCCTGTATGTTCACCAATATTAGAACGGCGTCTAGTTAAGCCACGAATGACGTTATATAAAACAAGAAAAACTGGTGCTTGAACAAAAATTGGCAAGCAACCTGAAAGAGGATTTACATTATTAGCTGTATAAAAAGCCATAACCTCCTTGTTCATTCTTTCTTTGTCGTTTTTATACTTATTTTGAATCTTTTTTAACTCTGGCTGAACATGTTGAATCTTGATCATTGAACGAGTCTGTTTCAGTGTCAATGGAGTGAGAATTACCATTATTAACAGTGTTAAGAGTGTTATGGACATGCCATATGAAGGCCAAAAGTCATAAAACCAAGACAATAAATTCGCCAATAAATCAAACATTTATTCGCCTTTTATTTTCAGGAACAGGATCTAACCCATGACCGCCCCACGGGTTACACCTAGAAATTCTTTTAATTGTTAGAAAAAAACCTTTAAAAAAACCTTGTTTGTCAAAAGATTCAATTGCGTAACTTGAACATGAAGGAACAAACCTACATGTACTTGGTCTTCCCGAAAAAATTGCTTGGTAGGCACCAATTATCGAAACTAGTGTTTTAATAACAAAATTTCTGTTCTGGTTTTCATGATTTTTTGAGGAAGAATACATAGACAAATTAATCATTATCTTTTCTTAAATCTTCAATAATTTTTTCTAAACTCTCTGCTAAACAAGTGAAGCTTTTATTGTTAACCCCCGGAAAAACTCTTATTAAATAATCGCCATTTGGAACTAATTTGTTTTTTGTAATCATTTTTAAAAAAGCCTCTCGAAGTCTCCGCTTAATACGATTTCTGACAACAGCACCGCCCACAGATCGCCCTACAGCAAATGCAACTCTAATACCATCTGAAAAATTGTCAGATGGACTGAAAACAACGCTCAAAAACCCTCGTTTTACTGTTTTTCCATTAACACGAAGATTGTTGAAGTCGCGCTTGTAGTGCAAACGACCTATCAAGCTGAAAGCCGCGTGCGACCTTTCTGCCGACGGGCTTTAAGAACAGCCCTTCCTGCTCGTGTTTGCATTCTGTGGCGGAAACCGTGTTTTCTTGATCTCCTTCGATTATTTGGTTGAAAAGTTCTTTTCATTAAATTTAACTCCTGTATAAACCCGCATTTAGTAGAAAAATATGCAAGTTGTAACAAATAAAAATCTTTTATTTTTTTAGCAATAATGTCTATCTCGCGTTTAATAAACAGTACAACTATTGATCGTATGTCAGAGCACACGAGACACCAACCGAATAGTTAATTAATGCACAAGTAAAAATTGAGCTGTGTAAAAATAATGCCCTTTATGCACAGAAAATAATCAAATCTAAAACAGCAAATGAAGTATTAATTAAACGCCCGCTTTGCTTACAGGGGCCTATCTAATGCTACGTTTCTCGACTTAGTAGCGCGAAAGAAAATGTTATTAGAAATTAAAATTTTTTATATTTCTTTCCACACAAGAATCCACACCTGTGGATAATAAAGAGGAGAGGTTTTGGAAGAAATTATCGAAGAAAATGCAACATTTTTGTGGGAATCTTGCGCTACGGCAATCAAATCTCAAGTGTCTGAAGTTGTTTGGCAAGTTACGTTTAGCTCCGTAATACCAGTTGAAATAAAAAATGATCGCCTAGTTCTTCAAGTTCCAAGCACTGTGGTTAGAGATCGAATCGAAGGAAGATACAAAAAACTTGTTTCAGAAACACTTTCTGAAATAAGCGATGATCAATTTAATATTGCGATCAATGTTGTAACCGCGTCTCCTTCTCAACACCTAGAAGAAATTGATGCAACTGAAGAAACTGATGCGGGTTTTGTATTACAAAAAATTGAAGAGTTTGAAAATGATTTAATACTGAAAACCGTAAAAGAAAAAGAGGACACCAAGCTTCTTAATGATGTTTCTTTAACTCAGGAAAATGAAACAGACACCTCAGGAACAAAAACTTTTAAATACACATTCAACGATTTTGTTATAGGTTCGTCTAACAGGTTTGCACACGCCGCAGCTTTAGCGGTAGCTGAAACACCTGGGCGTTCTTATAATCCTTTATTTATTTATGGTGATGCTGGTCTTGGTAAAACACACCTTTTACAAGCAGTTGGAAATTATGTGGGTGATCATTACAAAAATCACGAAGTTCGCTACGTATCAAGTGAAACTTTTATGAACCGTTTTGTCGAAGCTATTAGAAACAAAACCCTCCCAGAATTTAAACAGCATTTTCGTGAAATTGATGTATTGCTTGTAGATGACATTCAATTTATGGAAGGAAAAGAAGGTCTTCAAGAAGAATTTTTTCATACGTTCAACACAATTCAACAAGCTGGTGGACAAATTGTTCTATCAAGTGATCGGCCTCCTGATTCAATTCCAACACTAGAAGACAGGCTACGTAGTCGTTTTAAAATGGGGCTTGTTACAGATATTCAAGCACCAGACCTCGAAACACGTTTAGCTATTTTAAGTAAAAAAGCAGAAGAAAACCCTGGGGGAATAGTTGTTCCTGATGAGGTTTTACAATTCATTGCAGAAAACATTACAGAAAACATTAGAGAGTTAGAGGGTGCACTTACAAGGGTTTCTGCATATGCAAATTTAAATCACGAACCCTGCACTAAAGCTCTCGCGATAACTGTTTTAGGAGATCTGATTAGCTCAAACGCTCCGCGACCAATTACACCAGAGTTAATTTTTGAACAAACAACAGAAATGTATGGCTTTTCAAAAGAAGACTTAATTGGAGGAAGCAGAAGACGACCGCTTGTAACAGCACGGCAAGTTGCTATGTATATTTTTCGTGAATTAACAGACTTAAGTTATCCAGGAATTGCAAGAGAGTTTGGTGGACGAGATCATACGACTGTTATTCATGCTGTTGAAAAGATCAAAGGACTAATGGCAGAAAGAAGAGAAATTTATGATCAAGTAACCTCTTTAATTTCAGCTTTGCGTGACAACAAATAACTTTTCCACAAAGCTTTTTTTAAATTGTTTTTACTGTGGACAGCTGTGCATTTAATGTGGATTAGAAAACAGCAACTGACCTGCAAAAATAAACCTTTATCCACAATCCACAAGACCTATTACATCTACTAAGTTTAAGAAAACAAAGAAGTTATAAATGAAATTTAAATGTGAAAAAGAAGTTTTAGAAAAAACATTTTCTTTAGCAAAAAAAGCAACACCAAATAGAAGTGGAGCAAACCCAGTTTTGTCTGGCCTTTTTTTGGAATTGAAAAAAGACAAACTTGTTGTTTTGGGAAGTGATTTGGATTTAACAATTCGTATAGAGCTAAAAGTGGGAGGAGAACAAGACGGCAAGGCAGTAATTCCAGGAGCGTTGCTTGCTGACATAAGCAGGGTTTTAAACGACGGCCAAATTTCTTTTGTAGCAAAAGAAGAAGAAACACAAATAATTAGCGGTAAATCTGAATTTAATTTAAGAACACTACCTGTTGATGATTTTCCAAAATTTGAAGAACCTGGAGGAAATGAAGCGACACTTGACACCAAAAGTTTAGCTAATGCTTTTGAACAAGTTGTTAAAGCTGCCAGCATGGACGATGCCCGCCCAATTTTAACAGGAGTTTTATTAGCAGCCGAACAAGACGGTCTTAGATTGGTTGCAACAGATTCGTACCGGATGGCAATAAGAGACATTCCAGGGACAGAAATTCTT